>CAYQZL010000077.1:0-20135 GCA_964421975.1 uncultured Rikenellaceae bacterium | reverse complement strand
CCCCACCCTATCCTACACTCTTTCCCTACACGACGCTCTTCCGATCTAAGCCTGCAATCTCCCGCACTCTCAAAGCGATCCGGACTAAAAATGTTTATTCCTTATTGCCTTACAACTGGTATACTTTAAATTATGAAAACATTCTTTGCAATACCTGGTTTGCCGGCAAGACAATTCATCCTGAGGCTTTCGCAGACATAAATGTGGAGCAAAAATGCAGGGAGATCTATACTTTTTTCCTGGGCTCGGATGTATATGACGAAATGAAAAAATTATATGAGCCATTTAAGAAAATTCTCTAAGCTGAACGAAGAATGAGTAAACCGGAGATCCTTAAACGGTATGATGATTATAACCGGAAAAAGAGACGTTATCTGTGGATAGTGCTTATTCTTATGATACTGCTATCCGTTATCGGTATCAGTCTGGGTCCCAGCGATATTTCGCTGAAAGATCTTTTCGCTGTTGTAAGCGGCAAAGGGAATATTCCAACCAGCCATATAATATTAAATCTGAGGCTCCCAAGGATTTTTGCAGCGATCCTGAGTGGCCTTGCCCTTTCGGTCAGCGGTGTTGTAATGCAAAGTATTCTGAGAAATCCGCTTGGTTCTCCGTTTACACTGGGAATATCCAATGCAGCTGCTTTCGGAGCAGCTTTTGCGGTAATAATAATGGGCACGGGCAGTACCTACAGTGCCTCATCGGATGCAGTACTCCTGATGAATCCATATCTGACTGCAGCTTCTGCTTTCTTCTGGTCGCTGATTGCAAGTTTACTCATTCTGCTGGTTGCCCGGAAGAAAGGTGCAACTCCGGAAAACATGATACTGACAGGTATAATTGCCAGTTCACTGTTTACTGCACTGACAACCGGTTTACAGTATATCGCGGATGATATACAGCTTTCAGCGATAGTATTCTGGACCTTCGGTGATCTGTCAAAAGGGGGCTGGAAAGAACTCATCATTCAATCCGTGATCATAATACCTGTTCTGATCTATTTTTATTACAACAGGTGGAACTATAATGCACTTGACTCGGGTGATGAAGCGGCACAAAGTCTGGGGGCAAATATCTCCAGCTTAAGGACGGGCGGTATGATAGCAGCATCACTTGCAACAGCTGCAATTGTGTCATTCTACGGTATTATTGCATTCGTCGGACTGGTTGTTCCTCATATTGCAAGAAGGGTCATAGGCACCAACGAACGTTTCCTGATACCGGGTTCAGCTATCACCGGTGCAGTGTTCCTCCTGGGCTGCGATATAATTGCCCGTACAATAATAAGTCCCATGATATTGCCTGTAGGCATACTGACTTCCATTATAGGGGCTCCTCTATTTATTTTTCTTTTAGTAAAAGGTATAGGCTCATCCCAATGGAAATGATTGAACTAAGAAATATATATTTTTCATATAATCATTCACCTGTCATCAAAGGAATATCACACAGGTTTGAAAAAGGATCATTCTCAGCAATACTGGGACCAAACGGATCAGGGAAAACTACACTGATAAGGCTTATAAATCATATTCTCAGGCCTCAGGAAGGAGAAATTCTCATAGCCGGAGAAAATATTAAAGGACTCTCTGTAAAGGATATTGCCAGAAAAATTGCATATGTACCACAATTCCAGACCTCTGTTTTTCCCGCCACGGTCTTCGATACCATCCTTCTTGGAAGAAACCCTTACATCAGGTGGAAACCTGCAAATGATGATAAGTCAATAACCTCTGACATCATCGAAAAACTACACCTTAATGCTGTTGCACTGAAGAACATCAATCATCTCAGCGGCGGACAGAGACAGAAGGTCTTCATTGCCAGGGCTCTCGCACAACAACCATCCATAATCCTTCTGGATGAACCGACTGCAAATCTGGATATCAGACATCAGTATGAGGTCCTTGAATTGCTTGTAAGACTTAGCCATTCGGGGATGACGATAATAATGGCGATCCATGACCTTAACCAGGCAATCAGGTATTGTCCCGATTTCCTTATCCTCGATGATGGCCATATCGTAGCCCGGGGAGGTAATGAAGTTTTCAGCGAGGAACTGGTCGAAAAAGTATATAAAGTAAGAGTTAAAATATTCAGGGAAGCGGATCAGATATTTATTTTACCGGTTTAATAAGAAAAATACAAAAAATGCAGATTGAAATTATCGGTTATGTGAAGAACCGCTGGGATCATCCGGATCCTGCTTCGTTCGATCAGATGAAGGAAGAGTGTTCTGAAATTATACTTAACAGGGAATTTGAAGACGGACTGTTCAGGATCGACATTTTTGAATATATTAATGTGATCTTTTTCTTCCACAGATCAACGGGATACGAATTGAAGACAACAACCCGTTCAGGTGATTTCCGTGGTGTTTTTGCCTGCTGCTCCCCCCGAAGGCCAAGTCTTATAGGATTGACCAGGGTAAGACTAATGGAACGAAGCGGAAATATTCTGATAGTAAAGGGACTGGATGCAATAAACGGCACACCGGTACTGGATATAAAACCTGTTATCGACAGTGAGATAAAATGATCTGATCAGGAAGAATTATTTAATCTTTTATACCTTATGTGGAATTCATAATTCAGACCTGCTAAAATTCATGTTCAATGCAAACTCCGGAGTGAATTCTTCAATATCTGACAATTCAATATACTGAGACCTTTTCAGAACAGAATCTGTATTCTCTTCAAATTCATCCGATTTCAGGAACTGAAGTGCTCCTATCCCGGCACTGTTACCGACAGGGAATATTTTCCCCCTCATTTCATCAGGCAAGAGTCCGATCTCTATACCAGAATCAATATTTATATAGTTCCCGAATCCGCCTGCCAGGAACAGAGCATCAACATCGCTGAACGTAAGATCTGCATATTTCAATAAGATCTTTATACCTGAATATATTGCAGATTTTGCGAGCTGTATCTCGCGTATATCCTGTTGAGTCACCTGTAATCGTTCATCAGAACCGATAATTAATTTCTCCTTCAGCAATCCTGTTTCATCCACCATACCGTTTTTAAGCATAAAAGCAACGATATCTATTATTCCCGATCCGCATACACCTGAAGGTCTGGAATTACCAATAACTTTATAATCTGCCGGTCCTGAAAAATATGATATGGCACCGTTTACCGCTGCCATACCACAGGAAATATTTGCACCTTCAAATGCGGGTCCGGCAGCAGTGGAACAGGTTAATATCCTGTCACCTCTGACAAGTGCCATTTCACCATTTGTCCCGATATCGAGGAACAAATAATTACTGTAAAGAGGTTTAATGACTGCAAGTCCTGCAACGATATCTGCACCAACATATGCTGATATACATGGCAGAGTTATCATTTCAGCATCCGGATTTATATGCAGTCCGGAGGAACTGCCTTTTACAATCTGTTTTCCTGTGAATTTCGGTCTGAAGGGTGCAAGTGCTATCGGTACCGGATCCACACCCAGCAAAAGATGCAGCATTGTGGTATTTCCGGCAATAATTACCTTCTCAATGTTCCCTGCTTCTGTTCCTTTCTTAGCGGAAAAATCATCCAGCTCATTATTTATTGCATTCAGGATGATACTCTGAAGCTTCCGAAGTCCGTTTACATGTTCCTGGCAGTATGTGATCCTTGAAATTACATCCGCTCCGTTAACTGACTGGGGATTTAAAAAAGAAGATATCTTCTCAATACTTCCTGTCAACAGGTTCACGAAATAAAGGACAACCGTTGTTGTACCAATATCAACAGCTACACCAAATGGTTTAGCGCTATGAAGAAAGGCTGGTTTCCTGAACGGGAAATCTTCCAGAAATTCTGTCTGACTTACCAGTATATTGGCAACATATTTACCGGGAAGTATTACTTCTATATCTTTTTCAGGATAATAAGAACATGAAAGGACATTGCCTTCGCCGTTTACATTAACCATGCATTTACCGCATCTGCCTTTACCACCACATGGTGTATATACTTCAAAACCACTATTCTTAATGATTTCCAGCAATGATCTCCCGGGTTCAGTTGTGGTGATCCGTGATTTATCCGGTGAAACGATCCTGATCTTTATCACTGAATATTGAATAATTAATGAGCCGTACTGATGGATTCAAATATAATCACTTAATTGATCAAATAAGATTTCAGCCGGCAGGAAAGATCATTGTAATTATTTTGTAATTTTGAGCCGTTTTTACGGCCCGTAGCTCAGCTGGCAGAGCACGTGACTCTTAATCATGGGGTCGAGAGTTCGAGCCTCTCCGGGCCGACAAAATTTTATGGCATCAGATATCTCAGGAAGGTTTTGATCTAACCAGCAAGTCTCCCCAGCCTATTTCATTTTCCCTCTGCATCTTTATGTATTTAATAAAGTCATCAATATCATTGTGATTTAGTTTATTTTCAAAAACGGAGCTGAGCGATTTTGACTTGAAAGGAATATCGGTAATTTCTGCAACATCATATTTATCAATTAGCCATGATAATAATTCACCGGTTTTTGTACCATGATGCTCAAAAAGTACCGGACAAAATTCCATTTTAATGATCCAGTTACTGCAGGATGACAGCGTACTCTCAGCACCCTGCAAAATATGCTCTTCAAAGCCCTGGGTGTCGATCTTGATAAAAAACGGACCGCTTTTCCCCTTTAACAGGAAATCGATGGATACACTATCAACAGGCTGTTTTTTCCATTTATTTTTACCAACCACCCTTGAATCCATACTGCTGCGGGGATTTATGTAGAAATCATGTTCCCCGCAATTCTCACGACCTGCCATAGCGTTTAAAACTAATCCATCTATTCCGTTTAAAAGAAAATTCCGTTTAAGATATGGAATCAGCTTTTTATTCGGCTCAACTGCAATAATTTTTGAATCAGGCATATATTTATGCATAACAGCACTGATGAATCCATAATTGGCACCTATATCCAATATTAACTTTGGATTATATTCTTCTTTTATCAGGCGGTAAACAGGATTAATAGCTTCACTATGATGAACCAGATACCTTCGCCCCCCTTTCTCCAGCTTATTAATCCATATTTTAACACCGTTAATGTCAATCAGCTGATCAATACCTCCCGGAAACAACCGATGGTATTTATCGATCTGGTTATATACTTTTATAGCCAGATCCTCAAGGAGTTCTTTTCTGGTCATATTTTTCAGCGTTTTAAGAATTAAAAAACTCACTTACTATGCGAAATATCGTTCCCGGAGCCCGCCTCCGTCCATTCAGACTACCAAACTCCTAATTACTGCAAAAGATAAGCATATTCTCAGGAACATTATCATTTCCTCCATTAGAATAAAGAACGGAAGCAGATAAACTGCTCCCGTTCCTGATCAATCCCTTAATCCGGCATTGATCCTTCAGACAGAATACGCATATCCCGGTAACTTTATAATACTTTTTACCTTCATCCAAAGCCCCTTGTAAAGTATCATAATTGCCCAGGAATAATTGCCGCTCCTCTCCCGAAATGAAAGGGCATCCGTCTCTGTGAACAGTATGACTTCCATCTGCTCTTGGCCGTGTGCTTATAAAATACCTTGATCTCATGTCTTAAATATCTTTAATAATTCATATTCTTTCTCATCCTGCACTGAACTGTATAAAAATTATTTTATGGTTTAATAAGCATTGCCATGTATTTGTTACCTGAAAGAGCGAAAAATATTGTTAAGAGACCCGATAAAGATCATTTTCTGACACTTTCCTGAATAATGCAGGAATTTTTCCTTTCATAAACCACTGACCAGCAATATCATTAAAAATATTTCATGAAATTTTGACGAAAACAGGGTAACAATCAGGGGTACATCCTTATTAAACTGTAAAATGTTTAATTTAAACCCTTAAATCATGAAAACTACAAACAAAACAGCTGATGTTGCAAGAAATCTTACAACATTAATTCCCGTATTAGAGGAAAATCAGATCCTTGACCGCGACGAAATGAGACATATCAGGGGTGGTGAAGGAGAAGGAACCGGATGTGAACCTATAATAATACCTCCTGTAAGACCGTAATTAATTAAACTTACACAAATCAAATTCCCGGAGCATCAATTTAAAAGATGCTCTTTTTTTTGTCAGAGAATATTATAATTAATTAATTTGCTTATCATTGCTGATAAAATGAATTTTAAATGATCCGCAGATTGAAAATATTCAGTTTGTTGACCTGGATGATTATATTTCATTTAACGGAACCGGATTCTCTGGCCCGAACCTCCTCTCCGGATTCATTATTTTATCAGTTTATAGACCAGTACAACTCAGGCAGTCTTATTGAAGCAGAAAGTGTACTGAATCTTATTCTTGTTTCAAAAGACTCATTAAATGAACAAGAGCTCGTGTCGGTTCTTAATAATCTTGGTGTAGTTAACCAGATGCTGGGCCGTTATGATAAAGCCCTGGAATTTTACAATCAGGCTGAATTATCAACTACATATAAAAAAGAATTTTTAAATAATATCGCTGATATTTATACTAATAAAGGGAATATCCATTTACTGAACAAGTCCTATGATCTAGCAATAGCGTATTTGGAAAAAAGTATAAGAGTGTATTCCAGTATGAATACTAAAAATCCAAGTATCCTGTATCCATTCTCTTCTACTTATTTGAATGCCGGAATTGTTTTTCTTATTAAACATGATTACAAAAAAGCACTGGAGTATTTTAATAAAAGCCTTGAAATAAAATACAAATATGGCTTTCAGGGTACTGAACTTGTATATATGAACCTGGCAAAAACCTGGAATGAACTGAAGGATCCGGAAACGGCTGAAAAGTATTATTTAAAAAGTATTGAAAAGTGCATTTATGATTTCAGTGAGAATTATTTCAGACTGGCTGAAGTTTATTTTGATTACGGTCTTTTTCTTGATTCCCGGGGAAGGTTCAGGGAAGCTCTGGAAATTCATCGTAAGGCTCTGAATATATGCCTGAACAACTATGGGAAAAAGCATACTCTCGTTGCACTTGCATATAAAAATCTAGGGGATCATTATTTCAGACAATCCGATTTCGTGAATTCGCTGGAATATTATCAGCAGTCGCTGATTTCGGTAGTCAGAGATTTCGATAACACTGATGTTTATTCAAATCCGTCCATTGACTCGGTACTGTTCAATGTAAGGTTATTCGAAAACCTAAAAAGTAAGGCAAAAGCTCTTGAATCACTTGCTTATCAATATGATGAGATACATTACAGGATCAATATTTTAAATAAGAGTCTTGAAACGGCAGGACTGGCTTTACAGCTCATAAACCGGATAAGGCACAATATACTTTCAGAAGAAAGCAGGATTTATATTTCCGACAATGAAAAAGAGACCTATCTCTATGCCATACACCTGGCCGCATCCATTCATTCGCTGACCGGTGATATATCCATGGTTGAGAAAATGTATGAGATTGCCTGTCAGGAAAAAGCAGCGCTTATGAGAAACCAGATCATGGAAAACGAATTGTTCTTCCTCACCGGGATACCTGATTCGGTAAGAGAGAAACGCAATCACCTTGAAGAGAATATTGCAGCCTTAAATAAAATGATAATCGACGAATCGGTCAAAGTAAGTCCCGACAGTAACAGGATCTCTTTATGGAAGGATGCACTGTTTAACATGAACCGCGACCTGGAAAAAACAATATCGGCTATTAATTCGGGATATCCGCAGTTCCGTGACCTTCTTCAGAAAGCTGAACCGCTTCCCCTGTCATCTGTCCGCCGCAGATTACATAAAAATGAAACCATCCTTGATTTTATCTTTTCTGAACGGGACATTAATAATGAAAGAGATCTTTATGTATTTGTAATTACCGGTAAGAAACTGCAATACCTTAAACTTAAAGCTGATACCGTATTTGTAAGACACGCGGGGATACTTAACAGTTATTCCGGGGATCATCCGGCTGCCGGATTCTCTGAGTATACGACAGCACTTAATTATATGTATAAATTGCTTATTGAGCCTGCCGAAAAACATTTTGCAGGTGAAAAGCTTATTATTATACCTGACGAGGAAACAAGCTGGCTGCCATTTGATGCATTTCTTCCCGAAAAACCTGAACCATCCCTGGGAAATTATGACGGATTAAAATACCTTATTAATAACTATACGGTCTCATTCTCATACTCAGCCTCAATGGTGAAGGAAGAAGCTCATCGGTCCAGAAGAAAAGGCAATGTTCTTGCGTTCTATCCACTGTATAACAATGATACTTTGAGTCACGGTTCCCCGGCTCAGCTGCCTGGTGCTGCATTAGAGATCAGATCAGTAATGGAAAATTTCAGGGGCAGAATCTATGAGGGAAGCGATGCCAGTGTCAAAAATTTTCTGAGCGTAATAAATGAACCTGTAATATTTCATCTTGCCATGCATTCAGTTACAGATTCAGTGAATTCGAAATACTCTTTCCTGCTTTTTGATGGATTTTCGGACACTCTCACAGATGGGAAACTGTATAATTATGAGATCAGTTCCCTGAACATGAGATCGCCTCTGGTTGTGATAAGCTCATGTAATTCGGGAGCAGGTACTCTTTATCAGGCAGAAGGGCTGATGAGTATAGCACGTAGTTTCAGGCTTGCAGGAGCCTCTTCAGTGGTTAAAACAGCATGGAAAGTAAATGATGAAACAAGTGCCAGAATAGTATCACGTTTCTATTATTATCTGTCGAAAGGAAAGTATACAGATGAGGCTCTCCGCCTTTCAAAACTCGATTACCTAAAAGATATGCCACCTGCATTTTCCGGACCATATTTCTGGGCTGCATACGAGCTTACAGGAGATAATTCCCCGGTCGCTCCCGGATTGAATATCTTCCTGGTTTCAGTTATAATTTTCGTGCTTGTTGTCGCGGGAATGCTTTATTTCAGAATCCGGAGGATCTTTTTCGCGCGCTCACTGTAAAATCCTTCATCCCTGACAAGATATTCGAAACATTCATAAGCCTTTTCCTTATTCCCGGCCTTTACAGAAAGAAGACCCAGATACCAGTAGGCTTCTTTAATGAATTCCCCCGGACGATCGGTAAGTGATTGAAGTAACATGCCAGCCCGGTCAAAATCATTCAATTCCATAAAAGTCACACCGAGATAAAACCGGGGCATATCTGCTGAGGGAGCAGTAAGCAATGCTTCGGAGAATTGTACTGCTGCCATCTGATAATTACGGTTACTGTAACTTTCCAGAGCAGATCTCATGGCATCATCACCATCCTGTGCGGAACTTCTCGTAACAACAGATGCGGCATAATATGGCTCATAATATTTGCTGAACAGCTTTTCCGGATCACCCGAAGGGATCAATGTCTTTACCAGTAAAACAAGAGCAAAAACTGCTGCGGCAGAAACAGTTGCGAGGCCCAAGAAACGTATTATCCCCCGGGAAGGTCTCCCTTCTATCACAGTTTGCGGTATCGTTTCAGGCTCATCTTCCTTTTTCAAGGAACCAGTGACAAAATCCCTCACCTCTTTTTCCTTCCCGGCGAATTCGGGCTCTTTACGTTTTCTCTCATGCCACTCCTTCACCCACTCGGCTGTAATGTCATCAACATGGTTTTGGCTGCCTTCCTTCCTCATCATGCTGATTTCATTATCAAGTGCATCGTCACTGCTTTCGACCTTAATATTCTCCCTAATGAAATTCCGTATTTCACTGTTGCCATAACGGTCTTTCATAAACTTTGAAACAAATGGTTTGACCAGATCATCCGTAACCGGATATGCAGGATCATTTTTGACATCCTCTATATCAAAAAAACCTTTAAAATAATCATTTATCTTTCCAAGAAGCTGTTTGTCCCCGGGTGAGAGCAGATCATCATAATCATGATCATTTATCTGAACCGGCTTTCTGTACGCCGGCATACTGACCTTTTTATGTCCGCCTTCTGATCTCATCTGTTGCCTATTACATTTTTTGAAGGGAATATATCCGGTGATGACCTGGCATCTTTTTTAAGCGGACTTCCACGGCTTGTAAGTCTTTTGTACTCGGGATGATTTTTTACTTTCAATATCAACTCTGCCTGTGCCTCAGATTTCTTCTTCCTTACATAACCATATGAATACCCCAGTCTTTCAGCAATGTCCTGAGGAGACAACTCCTCCCAGTAAAGCCTGAGTATATTTCTGGCTGCCGGATCAAGTGTGTCAAATACCTCATGGAAAACAGTTTCGTACAGATTATTATCCATTTCCTCCGAGATATCACTTTCTTCCATGTCAAAACTACCTGTCAGATAGTTTTCAGCAACCTTCCTCTTCGTCAGTACTGTTTTCATAAGGTTCTCACAAACACAATAAAGAAAAGTCTTGAACTTGCACGTCAGAGTAAACTCTTTATTATCAAGCTTCTCTATCAGGACCATTAAACCATCCTGAAAAATATCCATTGCGTCCTCCGATGTCCCACCCATTTGAGTTATCCTCAGTCTTATCATCGGGAAATACCTTTCATGAAGATACCTTACCACATAACTCTGCCGGGTACGGAGGCATTCTATTATTTCGTTGTCAGTGTATTCTTTCACAGATTATTACTCTTTCATGAGTAAAATGTTACCCAAAATTAGAAATTTTTTTATAAAAAGATGAAAATATATTGAATAAACGGGTAACAAATCAATGCCAATCCTTATTAAACAGTGATTTTGGACTGCAAATATTAAGACGCAATCCGCAATTTTTTGATATTGTGCACTTTAATATTTACAGGTAATATTTTCCGGCTTATGATCCGGTGTTTTATTCCGTGTAAGAGACTTAACATTTACCCGGAATTAAGATTTTTTTGTCTGAGATCAATCAATCCTGTATACTGCAATTACTTTAAATCATGAAAAGAAAAATGGTTTTCCGGTCCATCTTTGCAGGCATTCTGCTGTCTACACTTATTTTTGACACAAGCGGCCAGACTTTTTCCATCACCTTTGACCTGCATGATCTTTTGAGAAAGAACCAGTTTGAGACTTTTAACAGACAGATCAGCTGGTTTTCCGAAGAAGAAAGGAAGGTGATACACCTGCCTGAAAAAGAAGGTTATGGAATTGCATGGCTGAGGGGAACATATTTCTCAGAAGGTACTGTAGAAGTAGATATCAGGACAACGGATATGCCGGTTAATTCGGCAGGAATTGCATTTCACGGAGTTGACAATGATACGATGTTAGTAGTCTGTTTCGGACCGTCTTATCTCCCGCCGGTCGATCCTGAGATGGAAACACGGAAAGTGAATTATTTACCTCTCCCTTTTGATTCAGGACCTGAAACCGGGGAAAACTTCAGCAGTTATTTTGAAAAGCCTGTTAATTCTCCTGATGAAGGAAAAGGATGGCTTCATGTAAAGATCTCGGTCAGGAAAAATCAGATAACAGTATTTGTGGATAACCTCACTGATCCGGTGCTGGATATTGAGAAGCCGGATGAACGGAAATCAGGGAAGATCGGATTCTGGGTAAGTGATAATTCGGGAGGTGACTTTGCCAATCTCAAAATAAGCACAAGTGCCGGAAGGAACCTGAAAAATCCGCAAAGAGACAGGAAGCAGTGAGTCATTCCTGGAATAATTCTGAAAAACCTCTGATTACGATTAATATTATTTCTTTTCCACTCTCCTGTCAGAAGTATTAATGATCTGTCATGTTACTGTCGACATAAAAAATCTCATACAAGTTATAAAACCGTCAGATTATAATTAATTATTTAGTTGTATAACTAATTTATTAGTTTTATATTTGTATTACATCAATCTGTATAAAATGCCATGGGAGCAACAAAAAACAGGGTACCTGCCTTCGACGATATAGTATTCGAATACAGGAACAGGGAATATGGAGCCTATCTTCTCCGGAAGAATTATGGGCGGAATATGGTTATAGCGTTGTTTTGCGGGATTTTGTTAATCTGCGGTGTGGTCATTGTGCCATACATTAACAGACGGGCGCTTGAAGGGAGGGTAAAGAAGAATGAGAGGGAAGTAACGGTAAAGCTTGAGAATCTTGATCAGCCCGGACAGGCGGTTATTCCTCCACCGACACCGCCTCCGCCGGCAGAGGCGGTACAGCAGGCCAGATATGTACCACCGGTAGTTGTTGATTCAGTAAAGCCTGAAGAAATGACACAGCTGATGACTGCGGATGAAGCGCAGGAAGAAATAAGGGATGAGGAAGTAGTGGAGTATGTTGAAGAGATAAAGGAGGAGGTAGAGGAAGAGGAATCTGAGCCGGAGCCTTTTGTGGTTGTTGAGGAGATGCCAATGTATCCCGGAGGTGACAAAGCGTTAATGGAATTCATATATGAAAACATCAGGTATCCGGAGGTAGCGATGGAGAACAATATACAGGGAAGGGTTTTTGTAAAATTTTGTGTGACCTCGAAGGGGACGGTTGATCAGATAAGTATAACCAAAGGAGTTGATCCGTCGCTTGACAAGGAAGCGATGAGAGTTGTAGCGCTTCTGCCGGCATTTAAGCCTGGCAAGCAGGGGGGTAAGCCTGTTCCTGTCTGGTATTCTATTCAGGTAAGGTTTGAGCTCAAGTAGGTATAAAAATCATTTTGTATTCTTGTTTTTTTCATGTCCGGTGAAAAAATTTTTTTAATTCCGGAAATAGTATTATTTTTGATCATTCTTAAAAGAGAATAATTCTTAAATGAGAATGATTCTCTTTTAAGGCTGATTCTTATATGATAGTAATTATCATTTGAGAATATGTAATTCCAAAACAGCCGTTCTGTTATGAAAGGCCTGCTGTTATAAAAAAATAACTAATTATTATTAGCATTACCCGTGGCAAATAAAACCGTAATAAAAATACTTTCGGAAAACGGCCTCAGAATTACTCCCCAGAGAACTGCAGTCCTCGAGGTTGTGTTGAGCCTTGATACTCACCCCACCGCTGATGATATAATTCAATATCTGAGAATCAGCTACCCGAATATCCCTCTCGGAACAGTATACAAAATACTCGATAAATTCATTCAGCTGGGAATAATCGAAAAAGTAAAGACCGATGGTGAAATAGTCAGATACGACGCTATCAACAAAAGACACCACCACATTTATTCAACCATAAATGATACTATAGAGGACTTCTATGACGATGAACTTGACAAGATGCTGTCAGATTACTTTCAGAAAAAAAAGATCCCCGGATTCATTGTGGAAGACTTTAAACTCCAGATCATAGGAAAACATAAACAAAAAAATGAAAGTAATTCTTCTTCACCAAAAAAAATAAAAGATAAGAATATAACGACATCATCAGCCTGATTTTCTTTCATAAAAATTCTGATAAAGGAATACAGGAAAATAGCTGAAAAACACCTCATAAAAACGGAAAAAACTTAAATTTAAAATCAAATATAAATTAAACCATTATGGCAGAAATTGGAAGAGCAATCGTAAAAATGGATGTTGACGAACTTATCAGCCTCCTTAACAAAGCGCTGGCCGATGAATGGCTGGCTTATTACCAGTACTGGATCGGGTCTAAAGTAGTTAAAGGCCCGATGAAAGACGCAGTTACCAGTGAACTTCAGCTGCATGCTACAGAAGAACTATCCCATGCTGAATTACTTGCAGAAAGAATTGTCCAGCTTGGCGGTACTCCTGTCCTTTCACCGGATGAATGGTCTAAAATAACCAACTGCGGTTATGACGCTCCCGAAGATCCTTTTGTGGAAGCAATTCTAGATCAGAATATTAAAGGCGAACAATGCGCTATCCGCACCTACAGCAGCCTTCTGGATATTACCAGAGAAGCCGATCCGGTAACATATAATATTGTCCTCCAGATAATAACCGATGAGGTGGAACATGAAGAAGACCTCGCAGCTCTTAAGGAAGACCTCGAAATGATGCTCCTCAGAAGAAAGTAATACTTAGCATTTTTATCAGGCCTCCCATCATAAGGAACAATAAACGCGAAACAAAGAAAAATTAACAAAAATCAATAAATAATCAAAAAAGAAAAATTATGGAAGAAAAAACCTATTCAATGCCACGTATCGGAGAAAAAGCTCCGGAATTTAAAGCTGTAACAACCCAGGGTGAAATCAATTTCCCGGGTGACTACAAAGGCAGCTGGGTAATCCTCTTCAGCCACCCTGCTGACTTTACCCCCGTGTGTACATCAGAATTCATGACCTTTGCAAGCATGGAAAAGAAATTCAATGAAGCTGACTGCAAGCTTGTAGGACTTTCGGTTGACGGCCTTTACAGCCATATTGCATGGCTTCGCACAATCAAAGAAAAGATCGAATATAAAGGAATGAAAAATGTTGAAGTCAACTTCCCCCTTATTGAGGATATTACAATGGAAGTGGCAAACAAATACGGAATGCTTCAGCCGGGAGAAAGCTCAACAAAAGCCGTCAGAGCTGTCTTTTTCATCGATCCGAAGGGCATTATCCGTACAATTATTTATTATCCTCTCAGCCTGGGCAGAAACTTTGACGAATTATACAGGGTGCTTATCGGCCTTCAGACAGCTGATGCATTCTCAGTTGCACTTCCTGCCGACTGGAGACCCGGTGATGACGTTATTGTACCTACTGCCGGATCATGCGGTGTGGCTAAATCACGTATGGAAGGAAAAGAAGATATGACATGCTATGACTGGTTCTTCTGCACCAAAAAACTTGACAAGGAAAAAGTACTTGGAACCATTCTGAAAAAATAAACAAATCAGCTTTTCTTATGTTTTAATACTCTGTGTGACTTCTGTGATAATATCGCGGGATAACACAGAGTATTTATTTTTGATTCATGAATGAATTTGACATTAAAGCCGGCGGATGGGATCTGAATCCGATGCACATTGCAAGATCTGAAGCAATTGCCAGTCAGATAATTGAAAGAATACCTCTCAGGAATTCCATGACAGCCCTGGAATACGGAGCAGGAACCGGTATTACAAGCTTTTTATTAAAAGACCATCTCGCCGCAATCACAATGATGGATAATTCGCCGGAGATGGTGAAAATTATGAATGAAAAAATTACCGGATCGGGAACCACGAACCTTAAGGCAGTTTTCTTTGACCTGGAAAAAACAGAATGGAAACAATGTACATTCGACCTTATATTCAACCAGATGGTACTTCATCATGTCATTGATATAGATAATATTACAGGTAGTTTCTTCAGACTCCTTAATCCCGGAGGTTACCTGGCTATTGCAGATCTGTACCCTGAAGACGGCTCATTTCATGGAAACGGATTCAAAGGTCACAAAGGCTTTGATCCGGACGAATTATCCGCAATCCTTGCTGAAAAAGGATTCACGAATATTTCTTACCGGAAGTGCTTTGAGATATTTAAAAATACTGCGGAGCATGGAATAAAACAATTTGATATATTTTTGCTCATTGCCGGCCGCGGTAATTGAAATGATACGATCATTAATCTAATATTATAATATATGGAAATAACATTCGAAGGAGGGAAAGTGGTCACAGCCCATACAGGAGGGCATTTCATAAGGACTGATCAGCCGCTCGACAATGGCGGAACGGACATTGCGCCGGCTCCCTTTGACCTTTATCTGGCATCAATAGGAACATGTGCCGGAATTTATGTAAAATCATTCTGTGACAACCGTAATATTCCTGCAGAAGGAATAAAGATCATTCAGACACATGAATGGAGCAAAGAGACTGGTCTGCCTACAGCAATCAGGCTTGATATTAAGCTTCCTGCTGATTTTCCTGAAAAATACAAAGCCTCCCTCATTCATGTTGCAGAGCTCTGCAAGGTGAAAAAAAGCATTGCCAGTCCGCCTTTATTTGAAATTACTGCATCGCAGAAGTGAGATTATGGATCTCACTTCTAAATCAGATACATATTTATCAGCTGTTCGTAAAGTTCCTGCTTGCCGCTGATAACTGAAGGTTCACCGTTTTCGACTGCAATTTCGCGTAGCTGTTCAAGGGTAAGTTTTCCTTTTTCAAAATCTTTCCCGTGGCCACGGTCGAATGAAGCATATCTTTTTTTCCTCATCTCGAGGTATGGAGAGTCTTTCAGTATCTTATCGGCTATCAAAAGAGATCTGGCAAATGTATCCATTCCGCTTATATGAGCAATAAAAAGGTCTTCGGGATCGGTTGAATTTCTTCTTATATGTGCATCAAAATTGATCCCGCCGGTCCTGAATCCTCCCGCGCGCAGGACTACCATAACAGCTTCTGTGATCTCATAAACATTAGTAGGGAACTCATCAGTATCCCAGCCATTCTGATAGTCACCCTTGTTTGCATCAATGCTTCCCAGGAGTCCGGCATCAGCTGCAACCTGAAGGTCATGTACGAACGAATGTCCCGCCAGGGTTGCATGATTCGCCTCAACGTTCAGTTTAAAGTCCTTATCAAGTCCGTAATGACGCAGGAATCCTATAACAGTTGCAGAATCATAATCGTACTGGTGTTTGGTTGGTTCCATCGGCTTTGGCTCAATAAGATATGTGCCTTTAAATCCGTTTTTTCTTCCGTAATCCCTTGCCAGGGAAAGCATCATCGCCAAATGATCAAGCTCTCTTTTCATATCGGTATTGTGCAGGCTCATATAACCTTCCCTTCCTCCCCAGAATACATAATTTTCGCCTCCCAGTTCAATAGTGGCATGTATCGCGTTTCTTAGCTGGGCTGCCACATTAGCCACAACGGCAAAATCGGGATTCGTTGCTGCGCCGTTCATATATCTTGGATGGGAAAAAAGGTTGGCAGTACCCCAGAGTAGTTTTACCCCTGTTTGCTGTTGCATCTTTTTCATAACCGGAAGGATCTTTTCAAGTCGCTTTTCAATCTCCAGAACGGATCCGTTCCCTACAACATCCACATCGTGAAAACAATAAAAACCGGTACCGATCTTGGTAAAGAACTCAAAAGCCGCATCCAGCTTCATCATAGTTTTTGAATCGTTGTCTGCTGCATTATCCCATGGATATATATGTGTAGGTGATCCGAACTGGTCGCTTCCGTCTCCGCAGAATGTGTGCCAGTACGCTATTGCAAAACGCAGATGATCTTTCATTTTCTTACCTGAAACAACCTTTTCCGGATCATACCATCTGAATGCCAGAGGATTTTTCGATTTTGTACCTTCGAATTTTATTTTCCCTATTCCGGGATAATACTCTTTTGTTGCAACTTTTGCCATATCAGTCAATTTTTATTTTGTGTTCTGTCTTTTTTGATTATGATACCTCCTTAAGATACTGAAGCCACTTGCTGTAAGCTTCTACATAAGCATCTGTCTTTGTTTTGTCCGGCACGGTCGTCCCTACAGACTTAAGACCCGCAAATGCTTCGCCGACAGATTTGTAATATCCGCATCCTATACCGGCTCCGCGGGCAGCTCCGACAGAGCCGTCAGTATTGTAAAGATGTATCTCGGTACCGGTGATACATGAAAGAGCTTCCCTGAAAACATTACTCCGGAACATATTAGCGGCTCCTGCCCTTATTACAGATGGTATTATACCTGTCTCCTTCATTATGTCAAATCCGAATTTGACCGAGAACACTATTCCTTCCTGGGCAGCTCTGAAAAGATGTGAATTAGTATGAATATTGAAATTCAGTCCCAGTATCCTTGCTCCTATATTCTTGTTTCCCAGCATTCTCTCTGATCCATTACCAAATGGCAGTACTGACAAGCCTTCGGAACCTATATCAACCTTTCCTGCCATATCGTTCATTACTGTGTATTGTATATTGTTTCCTGCATTCCTTCTGAGCCAGGAGTTGAGTATACCTGTACCGTTAATACAAAGCAGGACACCTAATCTGGGATCTGCCTGAGAATGATTTACATGAAGAAATGTATTGACACGGGAAAGCGGATCATATTTCTTTTTATCTGTCACACCGTAAATAACACCTGAAGTACCAGCTGTTGCAGCCACTTCGCCCGGATTGAAAACATTAAGCGATAAAGCATTGTTTGGCTGGTCCCCGGCACGGTATGAAACCGGAACACCCTCAGGAAGATCCATTTCTTTTGCCGCAGCGGCAGTCACCTTTCCCTGTATTGAAAATGATGGCCTTACATCAGGTATAAGATCTTTACTGAATCCAAAAGACTCAAGCAGTTCATCCGAGATCCTGTTTTCCGTAAAATCCCAGAAAATACCTTCAGACAGACCGGAAAAAGTTGTAACTGCTTCTCCTGTAAGCTTAAGAGCAATATAATCACCGGGCAGCATAATCTTATAAATCCTGTTATACAATACAGGTTCGTTTTCTTTGACCCATGCCAGTTTTGATGCTGTAAAATTTCCGGGTGAGTTCAGCATATGACCAAGGCAAAAATCTTTACCCAGCGAGCCCATTGCTTTCTCTCCATAACTCACCGCCCTGCTGTCACACCAGATAATCGAAGGACGCAAAACAATAAAATCCCTGTCAACAATCACCAATCCGTGCATCTGGTAAGAAATACCTATTGCACCAATATCCTTCTTCTTTATACCAAGCTGGCTGTTACAATCGGCTATCGAAGCCTTTACATTCTTCCACCAGATATCGGGATCCTGTTCTGCCCAACCCGGTTTTTCAGCTATGATCTTCATTTCATCTTTCGGATAAAAGGCTGAAGCCAGACAGTTTCCTGAATCACCGTCAATGACTGAGGCCTTAACCGAAGAGCTTCCCAAATCAAGTCCAAGTAAGAGCATTTTCTTTAGTGTTGGTTTATGTTTTAAGTGCCTAGAGTGCCTAAAGTGCCTAGAGTGCCTAAAGTTAAGATTTAATTTGTAAACAAACGCAGATACTCCAGGTACTTTAACTCACTCCAGGCACTCTAACTCACTTTAGGAACTCCAGGCACTTTAGGCACTTTAGGCACTTTAACGCCCTTCCCTGAGCGTAGATTCCCTGACAATTAACTTATGTTTCAGAATTACCCTGCTGAAACCTATTTCATTTATATTTCTAAGTTTATTTATAAGTGAGATAGCTGCCACCTCCCCAATTTCTCTTGCCGGATATTCTATTGTTGTGAGGTTTGGCTTTACAACCTGGCTTACCGGTTCATTATTAAAACCTGCAACGGCAATATCATCAGGAACTTTTAAACCTTCTTTCTGAAGGGCGCAGATGACAGCTACTGCAGACGTATCGTTGGCAGTGAATATTCCGTCGGGACGGGGTTTCATTTTAAGTATTGAATGTGCCACATCAACTCCCGACTGACTGTTAAGCTCCCCTATTACAAGCAGATCATTCTCAAATTTCAGTCCCGCTTCATCCAGAGCATATCTGTATCCCCTGAACCTTTCGGCATAGACATTGCGCAGCAGATTTCCCCCAAGATGCATTATACGTCTGCAACCCTGCTCTGTAAGATGCTTTGTTATTTCATACCCTGCTTTGTAATTATCTATAACAATGCTCATACAGTCATTGCATTCCGCCACCCGGTCGAAAAAAACGATCGGAATACCTTTAGTAAACAATATATTGAAATGATCAAGATTTTCCGTATCGTATGCAAGCGAAATCAACAATCCGTCCACCCTGCTGTTAAAGAGAGTTGAAACACATGATACCTCCTGTTTTCCTGATTCCTGCGACTGACTTATGATCAGCCCGTAGCCCAGCTGATTGGTTACCTTTTCCATACCCGCAATGGCTGTAGCCATAAAATAACTGTTAAGCTTTGGGACCACAACACCTATTGTTTCAGTGCTTTTTTTTCTCAGACTGCTGGCAAATTTATTACGCCGGTAACCCATTTCATTTGCCAGATCCTTTATTCTCTGACGGGTTGCCTGTTTTATATGGGGATGATCCTTTAGTCCGCGACTGACTGTTGACGGAGATATATTAAGGGCCTTTGCCACATCATAAATCGTCACCTCCTTGTTGCTTTTCATATCACAGGATTCTGTTACAAAATTAACAATAATGAAAGCAACAAGAAATTTTTAAGGCTAAATTCTGCAACCGATTGCAGTTATTATTATTTTATTTATTTTTATGATCTCACCAAAACAATACAGAATGTTAAGAAGAATTGTCATTACGTGTATTTCTGTTCTGATTTCAGTTCACTGCACAGGACAGAAGCTTGCATCTTTCGAAGTATCATTCACGAAAGAGACCAGAGGACTTGAT
>CAYQZL010000076.1:16040-20633 GCA_964421975.1 uncultured Rikenellaceae bacterium | reverse complement strand
ATAGCATCTACAGCAGAGGAATTGCTGAAACAATAAAAAATATTTTAAAAACCAACAAATAAGTGTAACATGGATACTGATACAAAAAATAGAAAAATCACTGAGGAAAGAAAAGTATCCGGGAAAAAATTAATGACCTTTCTGACAATAACTATAATAACCGTGCTTACAGCAGCCGTTATAATGCTGGTAATTAAGCGGTCCGGGATCAGAGAAGAACAGACCATTCTGAATTCTATTCCTGGTGTAGCTGCCCAGGCTGAAACTCTTCCTGTACCACAGGGAGCGGAAGATGATGCTGCCGATGATCCTGCCATATGGATCAATTATTCAAATCCTGATTCATCAAGGATAATCGGGACAGATAAAAAGGGCGGACTTGCTGTTTATGATTTAAGTGGAAATCAGCTGTTTTATTACCCTGACGGACTTATGAACAATGCCGATGTCAGGTATGGATTTGTCCTTAACGGAGATACGATCGATATTATGGCAGTAAGTAACCGCACCGACAATACAATAAGTCTCTACCGTATCAATAAGACCGGTTCCCTTGACAAGATCCATAAGCGTCAGATCATATCAGAACTTGAGGATGAGGTATATGGACTCTGTATGTATAAAAGCCCGGTATCCGGACTATTTTATGTTTTCATGAACAATAAATTCGGGGTGATAGAACAATGGGAACTCTTTCAGGATGCGGATAAAATCGACGGTAAAATTGTCCGCAAATTAAAAGTTCCGACCCAGGTGGAAGGCATGACAGCGGATGATGAAATGGCTGTATTATATGTAGGTGAAGAGGATACGGGAATATGGAAGTTCAGGGCCGAGCCTGACGCCACTGCTGAGGGAGCCCTGATTCCAAAAAGCGGCGAAAAGGATAATGAATATATTAAATATGATATCGAAGGTATGGCTGTTTTTATCCTGCAGGATGGAACGGGTTATCTTGTAGTTTCATCACAGGGGAATGATACCTATGCTGTTTTCAGGCGAGAGGGAACGAATGAATATCTGGGCAGTTTCCGGATAACTGACGGAACAGTTGATGGCGTCCAGATAACAGATGGACTCGACGTAACAAGTCACCCGCTCGGAACATTATTTCCGGCGGGTCTGATGGTTGCCCAGGACGGGACTAATATGGAAGGCGATAAACAGGCTGCACAGAACTTCAAGCTCATAAAATGGGAATCAATAGCATCCTTATTTTCGCCTGCCCTGCTTTTAAAATAGTTGTTTAACGTATTGAATACAAATCCTTTGTGAATCCTTTGTGTAATCCTTTGTGCGCCTTTGTGGTTAATAAATTTTATACCACAAAGGATCACTAAGGTGATCACCAAGGAACATAAAGAAAAAAAATAAATTAAATAATAAATAAATTTAACAGATTAAAATAAAATCAAATCCGGATTATGAGAACAACACTTTTACTATCGCTTTTTAGTATTCTGCTCTGCCTTTCATGCACCCAGAAACAAAAATCAATCACAAATGAGAACGGCCGGATATTAAAGGTGCCGTCAGACTACTCATCAATAGCAGAAGCTGTAAGTAATTCATCTGACGGAGACTGGATAGTCCTGGCTCCGGGGAAATACTTTGAGATGAAAATTGATGTCGACAAATCCATTGCGATTTCTTCTGAATGGAAACTCACCGGAGACAGCACGAGAATCCCTGAAACAATAATTGATTCGCAGGATTCAATTCTTTTCAACATCATGAAGGATGATGTTGAGATTAGCGGCCTCAGTATCATCAATGGAGATCATCCGCTTAATATAATGGCAAAAGCAACTATAAGAAACAACTTCTTTTCAGGTAATCTTGACGCCATGAGCTTTGAAGGTTCGGGTGGAGGATACGTAGGTTACAATTTTGTCGAAAATGACAGAGACGACGGAATCGATCTGGATATCAGACTTGGCGGAAATAACCATGGAACCGATATCGTGATTGAACACAATACAATCATTGACAGCAACGATGACGGAATAGAAATAAGACTGTATGATTATCCCGATCAGAATATTCATTACACACTCCGTAATAACAAGATCATAAGCAGCAATAATGCAGGTATCCAGATAATATCTTATGATATTTTCACAGGGAAGACCTTTGATATTCACCACAATATAATAACTCAGTGTAAAGTAGGACTGGGCTGTATGGAAGGCACAAATACAAGGGAAAACATTGCTGGTGCCACTACAATGGACGAGCTTATCTGCTTATACAATAATACATTGGTCGACAACCAGATGGGAGCCACCGGGGGAAATAACCTTATTGCTTTGAATAACCTTGTAATGGGAAATACACAGGGTGGATTCAAGAAATTCGGAAAGAATTCAGCTGCCATAAACAACCTTTTCTTTTCCAACGGAGCCGAAGATCTCGTTGAATTTAATGAAGCGGTGATAAAAGAAGGAAATATCTTCTCAGCGGATCCATATATGGATAACATCACCTTCAAACCGGCCTCCAACAGTCAATGTATTGATGCCGGAAAACAAAATTTTGTCCTGAACGGCAGGACCTTAATTGAAATTGATTCAAAATATATATCCGGTTCTGCTCCTGATATAGGTGCTTTGGAAAATATTAAAAATTTATAAATTTTCCTGATTACACATTACTTTAATGAGAAACCAAAAATTACTTAAGATCATTTGTTATTGTCTGCTTTTAAATTCTATTCCGACGATAGCATACCCGGTTTTAACATCTTCGCAGGAAATGCGATATACAGGTTTTAGTATTGAGAAAAATGGACTTACAGGAATTGTATCATCGGAAGATCTGGTTCTTGTTTCATCACTCAGGAAACCTGAAACTCTGCCTCAGACTAACGATCCTGCGAAGTGGTTAATAAAAAGTGAGACAAAAAGTGATAAATTCCTTTTCGGATTGAACGGAAAACTTGATCTTACAATATATTCAACAAATATTGGAGAGATCCGGGATGAGAAATGGATCTCGGATGACAGGACCCTTGTTGCGTTCAGACAGTCGGTCATAAATAAAACAAGGAAAAATATCCTGCTGAATTCGATTTACCCCCTTTATATCACAGGTAACGAATCTCTGAGATTTGGAAATGTTTCGGACTGGAGAATTCTGAAGCAATTCCGTCATAAGAATGATCTTCCTGCTGTCTATTCTCCGGGATATTTAAGAACTGAAAATATTTCTGATGTTGAGGCAGCAAAGGTATCTTCCAAAGCCGGGCAGAACTGCGATCCTTTCATGATAATAAACAACGACAATGGTAACGGACAAAATCTGATGATCGGGTATCAGACCGCCAGCCTCCATCTGGCTGATATTTCAATTTCAATCTCCAGTGACCAGTCTCTCAATGAAATTTCGGCAAATTGTGATTTTGAAGGGATAGAACTGCCTGTTAACGGGATAAGGACGAGCCAGTGGATCATTATTTCAGAAGGTAATGATCCTCACAAACTGATAAGCGATTATTCGCGGAGAATGAGAGAATTTCACAATAGCGACAAACCCGGCAGGGACGCTCCTTCGGTTTATTGCACATGGTATTATCACGCGGATAATTATAATGAAAAAATATTTAATGCTGATATAGAAGTATTTAAGAAGGATCATCTTCCTTTTGATGTCTTTCTGATAGATGAATGCTGGGATATGAACAAATGGGGAGATTTTGAAGTTAATGAGAGTTTTCCGAACGGTATGAAAAGAGTTGCTCAGCAAATAAATTCGGCGGGATATCTTCCCGGAATATGGCTCGCACCTTTTCTTGCGGACCACGAGAGTAATCTGGTAAAAAATCATCCTGAATGGCTTCTGAAGGACAGTAAAGGGAAATTATGCACTTTCTTTATGAACGAACGTGATCATCTTATCCTGGATCTTACCTTCCCTGGTGTATGTGAATATCTTGAGGACCAGTTCAGGAAACTGGCATTTGACTGGGGATTCAGATATTTCAAGTTCGATTTCATGAGGTCTGTTTTTATTGATACCGATCAGCAGTTCTTTGATAAAACGGCCACGTCGCTTGAGGCATATCGTAAAGGAGTTGAAGCAATAAGGCGGGGAGTGGGCAATGATGCGTATATCTCAGTTTGTGGCGGTCATTACGGGGCTTCCCTGGGTATTGCCGATTCACAACGTTCAGGCAGTGATGTCAAATCTTTCTGGAATGAAAAGGAATTGCCTAAATACAGACAAAATATCCTGCGTACCTGGATGGCTGATCTCTGGCATGTCGATCCTGATGCCATGATGGTCCGGCGACAGGAAAAAACACTTCCTGATGACAGACGAAATCTTACTTCAGGTCTGTTCAGCAATGGTGAAGCTTTTACGAATACCCTGAACCAGTTCCTGGGAGGAAACCTCATAACTTTTACTGAGGATTTTGCAATCATTGATGAAGACAGGAAAATGCTTTACAAACATGTCATACCATCTGTAAATGAAGCATCAAGACCAGTCGACATTTTTAATCCCGCTATTCCTGAAATAATGCTTACCGGAATTACTCCAGTATGCAATAAACTGGAAAAATGGAATATGCTTTCAGTTGTGAACTGGTCA
>CAYQZL010000076.1:0-16030 GCA_964421975.1 uncultured Rikenellaceae bacterium | reverse complement strand
AATCAGCCAAAAAATTATGAAATAGCTCTTGATACCAGGATCACTGGCGATCTTACAGGAGAGAAATTCCTTGTTTTTGATTTTCAGAAGCAAAAGATTCTAAGCCTGCTTTCAAAGGGGGAAATGATAATGACCGGATCAATAGAAGGCCACCATAGCATGCTGATGAAGATAGTCCCCTGGGACGGGAGATCACCCTTGTTTATCGGAACTGACCTGAATTTTGCATGCGGAGGTCTGGAGATTACAGATATCAATATTGAAAACGGAAGAATAAGTGGTAGAATTGACACTCCCTGGCATATTCCTGTAACACTTTCTTTCTGGATACCGGTGAATGGATCTTTTGAAATGGTACAACTTGAGATATCGCCGGGTCAGAGGAACTTCTATCTCGATTATTAATAAATAGTTCAATACCCTCAGGTAAATATAAATTAACCTTTATACAGAGGACGCTTCACAGGTTCAGTTTTCAGGCTTTGATGCGTTATTTATTGTCCTTCAGACACCTTACTGAGAAACCTATTCTTTTCAGGTTATCAAAACGGAATATTGTACTCTCTTCATGGAAAACGAACCTGAAAAAAGCCCTTTCAGGGTTAAGCTGTGTTGAAGACCACCAGTAAGCCCCGAAACCCAGATCGCGGAAGTTACCATCATAATACCTGAGACCTCCGGGAAGTGCATTGAAATTACTCATATTTGAAGCTCCTGTATTCGGCCTCACCCAGCGGGATGTTCCGGACTCTTTCATCCTGCCACCTGCAACATCCGCCCCCCCGAGGTAAGCTGCCAGTAAATCCCATTCCGAATCTGACGGTACATGCCATCCTGCAGGGCATAATTTTCCGGATCCGGCGGTATATCCGTTATATAAGGCACCATAAGATTTTTTATAAACTTCTTCATCATTATTGTACCAGGAAAATGCGGGGGAGGTTAATGAGGTCCACTTCACGGAATCGGTCACCAGCTGAATTTCTTTACCATCATTATACCTCGTAACTGCAAGGTTTTGTGCCATCCATATCTGATTCCCGATTGTGACAGTTTTATATTCATTGCCGTCAATATCGGTAAGTGAACCAAAGTCAGGGGTGGTAAAGGAAATTATATTGCCATAAATTGTATCGGAGACACTTACTGCAAATGCTCTGGCAAAATATTCCGAACCCGGCCGCAAACCGTTGACAGTAACAAAATATTCTCCAACCCCTCCCCCGCTGGTTTCAGTATTATCTCTGACGGAAGGTGTTGTTCCGGTGCTCCAGCAAATACCTCTTGAAATAATTGTACCTGTTTTTGCCGTACTTACCTGTCCACCCGCAACAGCACCGGAATGGGTAATGTTCCTGGCCTCAATTGTGGAAACAGAAATTTGTTCCGGCTTATTCCTGCAGCCAATGACCGATAACAGAAGGCAAATAATTACCAGGAGCAGGATAGGAATTTTCGGGATTTTTTTCATCTGGGATGTTCCATGTTAAAATAAATATTCATGGAAACGCAATATAAAAAATCAGAATCAAATAAAACCTCAAAATATTTTGTTTTAAATAATATTAATGCCCTGACGGGCAATAATAAACCATGATAATCATGTAAGGCTATTGACATTAATGCCCTGACGGGCAATAGAAAAACCATGATAATCCTGCAATGCTATTGACATTAATGCCCTGACGGGCAATAAAAAACCATGATAATCCTGTAAGGTTATTAACATTAATGCCCTGACGGGCAATAAAAAACCATGATAATCCTGTAAGGTTATTGACATTAATACCCTCCGGGCAAAATTAATCATGTCTGGTTATGATATTCTATTGACCTTTTAGCTAGGACGGGCAGAATTACACGGTTATCTATAATCCCCGTAGGGGATCAATGACAATAGAAAGAAAGATGGTACGAATCTTAAATTTCCCGTAGGGAATTAATGGACAATATCTGTTCCACAATATTTCTGTTTCCGGCTATAACCGGAAAATTCTCTTTGGAAAGTTCTTTTCTGATGGAAAAATGAATATCATTCCCGTCTATATTTTTCATTACTCCGCCGGCTTCGGAAATAATTAATCCGAGACCCGAGATATCCCAGACCTTCGTGAATAGATTCAATACACCACCGAATTTACCCTCAGCAACATACAGGAAATCGACAAGTGAATTTGTTGATCTTATATTTCTTGACTGACGGACAATAGATTTATATGTTTCAAGACCCCTGTTCAGGAAGTCCTGATCTTCAGTATAATCAACGCAAAATGCAAATAATGAATCCTTCAGCGATTTACCTGCCGGTAATGAAAAAGGATTCTCATTTTTCACGGTACCTTTACCCTTTTCAGCAAAATACAGATCCCCGCTAACGGGAAGATATGCTCCTGCCATTTCCGGCTGATTGCCACTGAAAAGTGTTATCAGTACCCCGAACCATGGGACCCCTGATGCAAAATTTGATGTTCCGTCAAGAGGATCAATTATCCATGTATATTCCGACCTGTTATCAATAAAACCACACTCTTCAGACAGGATATTATGTGAAGGATATTCTGATCTGATAATATCGACAATCAGTTTCTCGCTTTCAAGATCAGCAACTGTAACGATACTGCTTTGTGATTCTTTTTGTATGGCAGTAACAGGTTTATTAAAATAGCCAAGCAATAACGAACCGGCATCCTTAAGTGCATCAATTAAAATATTATTCATATCATTTCACGGAAAAGTGTCTTTTAATTTCCTTCGTAAAATTTCCTTTTGTTGCCTGGATGATGATCATGTTCCTTTCAGCAGAGAGTCCGAACTGCTCAAGGAACAAGCCATGCTGACTTACCGGAATTTCCTGCCCGTTTATAACAATTTCAGTCCCCGGTTCCGTCCAGCCAAATACTTCCACAGATGACCGGGTTGTCATTGCAGACAATTCCGAAGGATTGGTCTGGATATATATACGGGGCGATTTGTTAAAATCCATGATCTCATTAATAAGCTGAAGCTTTGCTTTATATACATCCTGAGGGTTATCCGTACGGTCGGAAAATGATCTGATCACCCTCCCTGTAATTTCTTTTCCCCGCCTGGAAGGATCAATCCAGTCAAAACGAGAGCCAAGTGAATCTTTAAGTTCCCAGATCTCATTTTCGAGCATCCACAGATACTCGTAATCCTGTATTCCGTTACGCATCTGCTCCCATCTCATTGAATTCAGGACACCGTCTTTAACCGGATAGACATGCCAGCCGTCACCGATATGCATACCTGTCTGTTCATAGGGACTCTCTTGTCCCCACTGGTTCCATCCCCAGTGAAGATAGCCGGTCGCTCCGTATCTGTAATTCAGCCAATGCATAATTCTCGAATCGGAAAGAGGCATATCGATAGTTTTGTTAGGGAAGAGACTGCCCTGGTAAATCCCGACAGTATAAAACCATAATTCATTGCCCTTTTCTGCCCATTCCTTATAGTTATCATACCATGTTGCAAAATGATCCAGCTTGGGAACTGCAATTTCTATATCGCTCAGTATATGTGTTGTTTCAATTGCATCCATGCGAATAAGATCCGGTGCATAATTTTTTATAAACCTCGAGAATTCAATCCACGACAAAGAATTATGTACCGCCGGCTCGTCCATAATATGAAACCATGTTTTATGGAGCCATCCTTTTTCACGAAGATGAGCTTCAAAAGCTGTCACGAGCTGAGGAATGACCTCCTTGCCAGCCATTTTAACCATCTCTCCTGTTTCAGTTTTCCTTACATCCAGAACTTTCCATCTGAAATTTGTATCACTCCAGCCCTTCTCTCCCCTGATTGCAAGAAAACCTGTCTCCAGAAAGTCCATTTTTCCTGTATTCCAGAACACATCAGCAATCCTGTCGAATTTCGAAAAATCAAAAGAAAAAGAGCCGTCTTTTAATTGTTCAATACCGATCATATCCATCTCCACTTTGAAAGAATTCTGCCGGTGTTCAACCATATTACAGGCATATTTACGAAGCATATCAAACCATTCGGGAGAATATTCTTCCTTAATGTCATGAAACCTTGTAAAACCTCCTGTGCTATACCATTCCACTACTTTCAGATGGCGATCTGACGGCATTGTTAATGGATAAACAATCAAAGTAAGAGGTATACTCTGTACTTCCTGCCCTGCCCTTACAAGTACTTTTCCTGAATAAGTTCCTGCCGTAACATTATCGGGTATATTTATTGTGAGCCAAACCGACTGCCATGTTTTTGCTTTGATGTTTATTTGTCTGTCGGGCATCAGGTAATCAGGAAATCTTGCCGGGGCCTGCCGTAAAAGTATTGTGAGCGGCTGATTGGGAGTGTTTTTTGCCAGAGGGATACTGCCTGTGAAGTTCCATTCGATGGCAGATGCAGGCAAAGAACTTCCTGTAATGCTGTTTTTAAGATCTCCCGTTTCCACTGTAAGCCTTTCAATATTTTTTTTCGTATTGATTGTAAACTGCCCTGAAATAATCTCACCCCGGATCCCGAAGAGATTAACGGAATCATTCATGAATGGCAATTTATAACCGTCCTCAAATACCCGAACCATATCACTCACTGCTGATAATTTAAATGACTGGGCATCTGAAGTGTAAGTGTTAATGATGCAGAAAGATATCATAATCATAAACACACGCAGGAGCTGTCTGTATTTCTTATTTACTTTTACCATTTCTCTCTCTGTGTAACTCTGTGTATCTCTGTGTAACTCTGTGTAATTTTCTTTCTTTATAGAATAAATAGTCTTCAATCACCCATATCTGATGTTAATGCATTTCAGCCTCACATGTGCCCAGACCTCCGATATAGTAATTGAACTGAACGTCAGGGTGATCTGCAAGTAATGACATCGGTACGGCGCTGTCAGTTATTCTTTTGCTTATCATAAGGGCAGTCAGGCGTTGTCCGAAGGCATTATCATGTGTACCTGCATGCCATATTGATACCTTCTCAGCCATCCAGGTCTGTACAGGACCAACAGTCAATGCCTGTACGGGAACACCGGTCACCACACCTCCCCCGCTGGTTCTGGCATTCTGCATAAGGGTAACAGGATGCAGATCCACTAAACGGGCTGTAAGCTGACGGTATTCTTCAGGAGAAGGCGGAGCATCCAGGTACTTTCTCTCGCGTCTGACAGGATCATTGAATGCCCAGTGTTTTGTTTCACCCTGACCTCCCTGCATTACAATACAGCGGATCCCGTCTTCCCAGCTTTTTATATAAGCGGAGGTATCTGACTTTATGAAGTGGAGATTAGATTCCGGCATCCTGAGCTTTTTGTCTATCCGGTCAAAGCACATTTCCCTGTCGGCTTTTTCGAATGACAGTGGATGCGACGGATCAACCTCTTTACCATTGATCACCCATTCATCCATCCCCCAGAAATGAGCATCCGAAAGGTCGATATTAAGTTCATTAACGATCCTTGCTACAAGGGGCAGCTGCTCAGTCGGACCGATCGGACCGCAAATCCCTGCGGGATTATCCGAAGTTGCCTGTTTCCAGGTAGTTATATATTCCAGCGCTTCTGCGAGATAAAAATCCTCCAGAGTATCATAAAATACTATTCTGAATCCTTCTCTTGAAAGCTGAAGCAAATCTTTCGGGGTCAGCTTTGCGGCATCATTCAGAAGTTCATCATCAAGGGTGGTAAAATCCCACCATCCGGGGGCAAGCATACTAAGTTTACGGGCCATCTCATCTTATTTTTAATAAGTCAAGGGATTCATTCTTTATAAACAGATCAGGGAGCTGAGTGTGAATAATATTATCCTGCGGAAAACTGTGACCAAGATGCTGCCTGAAACCCTCAGCATACATTGTATTGGCTTCTCTTCCCCGGATTTCAGCGTAATTCTTCATTGACAGAATGTATTCATCTACTTTATGGTGAGCAAGCAGCCAGTCCCTCTGACTTTTATGGCAACCCAGCATCTGCTCCTTGAGTTTCATTACCCCCGATATGTCTACGAAAAAATCAGGATTAACCCTTACGCCAAATATATCCTTCAGTTCCAGCGGATCTGAATAATAAAGGTAAGGTATGAAATTCAGAGGAGATTCCATGCAATCCATGTTTTTAATTCCGGCAGCAAAGCAGGCGGTCTTTACTATTCTGGAAGTCATTTCATGATCAACCATATAGTCGTTGGGGCTGGCGGTAATAACCACTGAAGGCACTACTTTCCGGATCAGGGAAATTGTCCTGTTCAGTGATTCACGGTCATACATCAGATATACATCCTCGAGTCCGAGGCAGGAATAAGTGCCGTCAAGGATCTTTGCTGCTTCAGCTGCTTCTCTTTGCCTTATGTTGCCGATATCTTCTTTTGTATACTCGGTTGTCCCCTTATCTCCGGGCGTCATTGTAGCAATATGTACTTTCCATCCCGCCTTTCTTAAAAGCAGCAATGTTCCTGTACATACTATCTCCGCATCATCGGGATGCGCAAAAATGGCTAGTAATGTTTTATTCATATGTTTGTTTTTAATTTATTTCTACCACTGTTCCTGTTATCGCTGCCCGGTAGCAGGCTTCAAGCACCTGCTGACTGCGCAGGCCCAGGAAATAGCTGTTTGAAGGTTGTCTGTTTTCAAGAATGGACTTCCCAAACTCTTCTATTTCTGCCATATATGTGTTTTTTGGAACAGGATTGATCTTCATTCCTTCTCCGGCACCACGTTGCTGGGCGGCATCATATCCCGTCAGATCTGAATCTATATATGCTGTCATATCCCCTGCTGAACCCTGTCCTATGGTCCCTGAGGCAATTATACTTCCACCTGAACCATATAATTCAAGAATATTCTTACTGCTGTTGTCCGGAATACAGAAACATGTATCAACTGTTCCGATAGCGCCATTTTCAAAGAATAGTGATACTACTGCACTGTCTTCTGATTTATATCCGTGAACCGTATTATTGATAAAGCAGCTTACGTTTTTTGTTTTTCCAAAGAACATTTCAAGCAGGTCGATGCAATGGCTTCCCATATCCATCAGTGAACCACCTCCTCCTGTTGCCGGATCCTGGCGCCAGGCGCCTGGTATAGGTGGATACCAGCATGATAATTGTGCCCTTCCATAGACAGGTTTACCCAGTTTTCCCGACTGTATAATTTCAAGAGCGGATTTATGCTGTTCAACGAATCTCATCATCAGTCCCACACCAAGTGTTATTCCTTCATCTTCGCATATCCTTATCATCTCTTCCGCTTCGGATACAGTCATTCCCAGGGGTTTTTCACACAGCACATGCTTTTTTGCCCTGGCGCAGGATATGACCTGTTCCAGATGTTTATTGGCCGGTGAAGCAACATAGACAGCATCGATCCCGGAGTCCAGAAGTTCCTCTATTCCCGGTGACGCCATCGCTCCAAACTGATTGGCTACATTATTATTTACCTCATGATCAATATCATAAACCGATATAAGTGTTGCATTACCTGCTTTCATTATCCCTTCGGGAATGGTCCTGCGTTTTGCTATCCCACCGGATCCGATAACACCCCATCTGATTTTCTTTTCCATTATTATTTTTGATTGTTGGTTAATCTTCTTATTTTATGAATCTTAATAATTTCTTATTCCTTTGTGTTACTTTGTGAAAGCCTTTGTGACCGTTTGTGGTTAATTATTTTTTTATGGTTATTAGTCTCAGACCAGACTTTTTCAACCGAAGCCCTGCTCATTCTGTAATCGGCAACTGTTATAAGTAATGTTGATATCAGTACAAGTATTCCTCCGGTGACAGATTGAGCGCTGAGCCTTTCTCCCAGCCAAATAGCGGCAATGGGTAGTCCGAAAAAGGCAATGAGGTAATTTGACAGGGCAACCTGCATTGCATCGAGAATCTTAAGGGCTTTGAAGAACAGAACCATCGACAGGAAATTGTGGAATATGGTAAGCAGTGCCATTCCGGTCCAGGTCTGCACTGTGAATTCAGGTATCCGTGAGAATATATCTTTTTCAAAGTGAATCACCAGCGGTGTAAGCAGAATGACAATTACGATATAGGTATAAAACACCATTTCTATTTCACTGTACCGGGAGGAAACTTTTTTACATCCTACATTATAGTATGAATTACCAATAATTGCCAGGAAAATAAGAAGGTTGCCAAGTGCATATTTTGTCCCGAAATTCAATTGTTTTATATCGCCTGTTGAAAGCAGAAGTACCCCGGTAATTGCAATAATAAAACTCAGCCACCTTATCCTGTTCATTTTTTCCTTCAGCAGGAGGAATGCAAAAATTGCAGATATGACAGGAAGTGTCAGGGTCAGTATTGCCGAATTGCTTGCAAGGGAGTACTGTGTTCCCCATGTTATAAGAACCTGGGCTGGGAATGCTCCCAGAACAGCGAGCTGAACAAATATCAGAATATCTTTAAACTTTTTACCAGCCCTTCTGAAATCCCTCACAACGAAAGGAGCCAGAAGGAGTACGGCAAAAAACATTGGCGCCCATACCGTAAAGTATGGTCCAACCTGATCCTGGGTAAGCTTAATGCATGTAAACTGCAATGACCACATCAGATTGCAGGCAAAAAGAAGAATCCATGAAATGAATATTTTCCTCATTTAGCGATCATTAATTTATAATAAGCTGTACCCATACCGTTTACGGGAATTATTTCCTGACTTTTTTTGCAGCATTCCGGATTCCTTCTATCATCATATCCACATCATTGTCACTCAGCCTTGGATTCATAGGCAGGTTCAGCTGCCTGGCATAGAAGAATTTTTCGGCATTGGGACAAAGTTTATCCGGATAGTTATAGGTACGTTTTAATCCTGTAAAATGATATGTCGGCTGGTAATGGAGTATACCCTGTATACCTTCTTCCTGATACAGGACTCTCATAAATTCATCTCTTGATGCGCCAAGGATTTCCGGTTCCACACAGAGTGTATAAAGATGGAAGGCGTGATAGCAATCAGGATCTTCATAGGTCGGAGTAATTCCTTCGATACCCTTTATTCCTTCGCTCAGGCGGTGGCCGTTTGCCCTTCTTTTCTCAATCAGCATATCCAGCTTCATCAGTTGCGCCCGTCCTACTGCTGCCTGAGCTTCGCACATCCTGTAGTTATTACCCCACTTACCCTCGTCATCAATCACATCAAAATGTGATGGGATCCAGTAATCTTTCACATCCTTCTTTTCAAGCTTTATACCGGCAAATTCAAAAGTGGTCTGTGCAGGGTCCCAATGCGTGATGCTCATTACCCTCATACGCTGGATCTTTTCGATCAGCTGATCATTGCTGGTCGTTATCATACCTCCTTCTCCGAGTGTTACCATATTTTTAAGCGAATGGAAGCTGAAAACCCCTGCATCACCTATGCTTCCTGCCTGTTTCCCCTTGTATTTTGCACCATGTGCATGGGCACAGTCTTCGAGAACAAAAAGATCATGCCGCCGTGCGATCTCCATAATAGGATCCATATCACACATTTGTCCGCCATAATGGACCACATAAATCGCCTTAGTTTTTTTAGTGATCTTACTTTCAATCTCATTCGGGTCGATATTGAAAGTTTTTGGGTTTATATCTGCATAGACCGGTTTTGCCCCTTCCTTCAGGATCACCAGAGAGGTTGCTATGAATGTTATAGGTGTTACTATTACCTCATCACCCGCTTTGATCCCCATAGCCTGTGTGGCAGCATGCATTCCGGTTGTACAGTTTGAGGTTGCAAGCGCATGCTTTACGTTGAATTCCTGAGCGAATTCTTTCTGGAACAGGGCAACCTGAGGTCCCATGGTCTGTGATTCCTGCTTAAGAACTGCAAGAAGTGCTTTTTCCTCCATTTCATCATAAATGGAGCCGAAAAAAGAATAGGGAACTTTTAGTTTTACTCCATCATTCATCTGATAACCTGAAGTTATTCCGCCCTCGGTATCAGATCCGGTGAACATTAACTCCTTTTTGCTCATAATGTTTACTTTAAAGTGATATTAATTATTGAATTTTTATTTATTTTTTCGCATTAGTCTCCGCTTTCGGAACATAGGGTTGTCTTTTCGTTACTTTGCTCAAACCTGTCAGGATAATAGCATTGCCGGGCATGGGGGCATATTCGGGTGTACCGTAATTTGTTTGTGTAGCCTGATAATTCCGTGTACCGCACAGGTTTATTTCTCTTATTTTTTTTCCAAATCTTGGATTGACCCACTCAAATGCATAAAACGTGAGTTTCGGATCTCCTGTTGAGCAGACCACAGGGTCGGAATAATAGCAATAAACATTCTGGGCTGAACCGGTCTCTCCCTCATTCAAATCCAGCCTGTCTTCTCCCCCCGGGTTCAGTTCCAGGATATTTACTCCATACTGGACAGGAATTGTAATTCTGAATTCGTCCTCATAGACAACCTCATACCAGCCAAGAAGGTCAGCAGTGTCAAAAAAATCGGGTATATTAAAGTATGCTTTCTGGTTTTCGGAAGGACGCGCGCAGGCATGCAGGAAAATCAGGCTGCTGACATCTTCACCGACAGGAATACCTTCCACTCTTGCGGGAAAAGGATTTTCATCAGTTCCCTTAACACCGGCAACAACTGCACATTTTCCTGAATTATCGGCCGGACCGATGTTAAAAATCTTTTTTCCGGTTCCTGCTTTCCCGGATTTAATTGAGTTAAGGTTAATTTTGAATGTATTCGAATTCTTTGAAAAATTAAATGCCTCTGAAATATTTACTGATTCGACCGGATCCCCGTCCATTGATGGGATCCTGCTGATATTCAGCAAGGATCTTATAAAAGGAAGCTGTTCTGTGACGATCGAAATCAGCTCCCTCTGGTTAACCGAATGGTCTGACCATACGAAATTAGCGCAGCCAAGAAAATCAAGGATCAGGTCCTTTCCGAAATTGTATTCATTTGTGGAAGCCCACGACGAAGGCGCACCTCCCTGAAGATCGACTTTCTTAATCCTTTCAGACCAGTTGCTTATATTCGGAGTGAAATTTCCGTAAATCTGTCTGAATCCCAATTCCTGAAGCTCGAGCTCTTTGCTCTGATCCTTCCAGAACCAGTTAAAAACAAGAATGTCTTTTGGTATTGTTGACCTTACAATTTCAGGCCGGACGGCACCAGGTGTCTGATATTTTACACCCGTTGAAGATGTCCTGTTCTGAAATCCCTTCTCTCTTACACTTTCAAGAAGATAATCGCCCCACATCGCCACTTTGATTCCTTTCGATCCCAGATAATCATGAATTTTCTTTACATCTCCTGCAAAAAGTTCGGAATAGTCTTTGTTTTTGCAGAGCGGACAAACTCCGACAGGTGCTCCCCACCATTCATCATGACCAATATGGATCATTTTGGGTTTTATCACATCAATATACTCGTCATAAACCTCAAACATGAGCTTATAGGAATCCGGATTTGAAGGACAGTAAGTATCAGGCCAGATATCTCCAGGATATTCGGCAAGCTCAGGATGCCTTGTAAGCAGCCAGTACCCATGGGTCAGCGATGGAATTTCAGGTATCACTTCAAGAAAATTCTCATTTGCATACCTCACAATATCTCTCACATCATCCTTTTCGATTATAAATCCGTCACCGGCATCGAAATGACTCGAGTTTTTCTCCTCACCGCGAAGGCCTTCGGTTGAATTTGATCTGGAATACTGAAGTGCTTTTGAAAACTCGATCCAGCCGGTATTCACCTCCGGATGATTATCGAGGCGCATGCAATTCAGCTCAATGATCACTTTATTATACTTGTAAAGCGACATAAAATCGCGCATGAAACGCTTGAAAAAAGCAACATTTTCCGGTCCGGGCACATATAACCTTATTGCCCTGAAAGGGAATGCGGGCCAGTCAGTAACTTTTAATCCCTGCACAGATTTTCCGCCACCGGCATCTATAAGCTGTCTCAGCGACTGCAACCCGTAAAATGCACCTGCATCATCGCTCCCTGCAATAATTATCCTGTCTGCTGACACTTCAAGATAATAACCCTCAGAACCCGGATTTTTTTCCGAAACAGTCAGGTTATTAAGTTTAAGATACCTGCTGACCAGCGGATTGTCAAATCTGCCCATCAGAACAAACCTGCCCTTAGCCGGGAGCGCATCTGATTTCACAGTTTTCAGGGCTATCCCGTATTTATCACTGAGTTCCCTTATAAGGAAACTTGCAAGGAAAATGTCATTATCCCCTGGTTTCTGAGGTGTAAGGATTGTTATTTTCTCATCGAGAGTAAATGAAGCTTCCGTCAGCTGAATTTTCTGTGGAAGAGGGAAAATCAGAGTTTTACTTTCCGCGTTTATTTTTAATGAAAAAATGAAAGCAGAAAGAAGGACCAATGGTACAGTTGATCTCCGCTTTTTCATGTGTTTGATTAATCTGTTCATATTTAATCGGTTACAGATGAAAGTACAAATACCCGGGTTTCGTGAGATTTCATTGTCACCTGCATTCTTCCTGCAGGTTGACTTACTGTTCTATGGAGCCATACATCATAAGCTTCATAGGACGTTTTTTCATCGAGTTCCAGCTGTTCCTGAGGAACCGAAACAGAGGTTTCCTTCGAATTCCTGTTAAGAAATGCCATCGCAATTTTCCCGTTGCTTAATGGTTTCTTCCATGCTTCAACGCAATCCCTGCGCCAGACCCTGAAAGCCTGTTTTCCCAGTGGGTCCTGGTCAATAGCTATAATATCTTTGTTAAGCAGTATGCTCTTTGTTTCATCCGTCATGTTACTTACAGGACATCCCAGCATCAGGGGTGCCGAGAACATGCACCACATGCTCATCTGTGTGCGGTATTCTTCCGGAGTGCATCCTCCACCCTTTATATAGCCTGAGTTTGACAGACCGATGACCAGCATATCCGGATCGTTCCAGGCTCCGGGGCCCGAAAACCTCTCAAGGTCGCACATAACATCAATGGCGGTAAGTATGCCTATCTGACTGTGCTCATTGCGTGGTTCATCCCATTTGTCGCCAACATCGTATGATACCCGCCAGAGATGACCTCCAACCTCCTTTCCCCATAACCATGGTGAACGCGGACCCCACTCACAGATACTGTATACTATCGGACGACCTGTTGCTTTGAGCGCATTTCCCATTGTCTGATATCTGGCTATGGCCATTTTATAATCATTGTTTTCAGACCCGTAATCCGGACAATAGCAATAATCATATTTGAGATAATCCACACCCCATTCAGCAAACATTCTTGCATCATTTTCCTCATACCCGAAGCTGGCAGGCTGATCGCCGCATGTCAGAGTACCTGCATCGGAATATATTCCGAATTTCAGGCCTTTACTGTGTACATAATCCGCCAGAGCTTTGATCCCGGATGGAAATCTTTCGGAATTGAAATTCAGTTTCCCGGTGGCAGTATCTCTTGTTCCCTGCCAGAAATCGTCAATTACAATATAATTATATCCGGCATCTTTCAATCCGGAGCTAACCATAGCATCTGCCGTCTCCCTAATCACCTGTTCACTGACGTTTTTCCCGAAAGGATTCCAGCTGTTCCATCCCATTGGTGGAGTTTGTGCCAGTTCCTTAAGATCAGGCTGTGATGACGGCTGTACAGCCTCATTTTTCACCTGACCGGCGTTTTTGCATCCTGTAGCTGATAAAAGCAGAACTAAAATTATTCCCGGGAAAATTGTTTTTTTGATTGATGGTGTCATTGTGATTTGATTGGTTGATTGGTTGATTGATTGACTTATTAAGTGATTGGTTGAGTAGCTGATTAATTACTGACCACTTTAATTGAATGAGATCCAAGCCCGGCAGGTACGATAATTTTCTGTGATGCTTTTAAGCTGTTACTGACCGGTCTTCCATCGACCTGAAAAGAAATCCCGCTTCCCAGGACTTCCCTGAAGTGGTCCGAAAATTCGATTGTCCAGACAGAAGATTTCTTTTCGAAATATTTGCAATAGTGGTCATCATAGTTAAAATTAATTCCGAATCCTTCATCTTCTGTTTCAGAGATTTCTGAATGCAAGTAGGCGCATGTTTCATTAAATCCCATCCAGTATTTATCCTTTCGTGATTCGATCCAGTCATGGCTGTCATGCACATTAAGTCTCCTTCCGCCTGCAATTTTTGACTTCATTAACTGTTCCGTTGGCAATGTCCTGAGCCTGTCCCAGTCAGCCTCCATCAAATCTGCCGGATCTTCTGTCTGTGTCGTCAGGTCCAGATCATGAAAGGTGAATTGCTCCGGCATCATCATTTTAAATTCAATAGTCCTGTCAATGCCCACATAGCATTCGCGACTGACCCCCAGACCTGCTATAGCGGCGATCCGGCCATTATCATTACCTCCGGATCTGCCTTTCATGAGTTCGGCTCCCGGACGAACCTCGGCAGCCAGAGGGGTTACGCCAAATTCTTCCTGAATTGCCTCAATCCCTTTTCTGTAAATAAACAGCAGATCATTTGAAGGCACTGGTACATGACCGCGTCTTACGTCAACAACTTCATTATACCAGTCGGTAATTTTCATTTCACCATCAACAGGACTTCCCCACCATGGCCCGGGAGGTGAATCGAGATCCCAGTTCATATGTGACCAGGCGCGGTGAGGCTGAAGCTCAAAAACACCTCGTCTGAGTCCCTCAATAAGGCCTTCCCTGGTAGATCCGTAATCCTGCCAGTTCCCGAAAATATCCCTGAAAGGAGGAACCTCCCATGAAGATTCAATAAGTTTCTTTTCGGGATTTGCAAAGCCGGGAGTAATATTCTGGACCATCATCTTCCCGTATTTTTCAAGCGGTTCAATAAGATATTTAATTAGTGTATCCTTAGCAGGTGTGGGATAGTGCCACATCAGGCTCCATGCATGCTCACTGCACCCGACATCATCCATAATGCAAATGAAACCGTTGTCGAAATTGTCATTAAATACACCATAACCGATTGAATATACGAGTGCCTTCCTGAAGATCCTTCTCATTACCGGGTATTTACGGAACCAGTCATATCCGCCACCGATCCAGACTGTTTTCGTATCATTATCTATATCCCTGACGACAAACTGCGGGATATCACCAATTTTCCCGAGGGCAGCTGCATTTCCGGTTACTGAACAGGTGACGAGTCCGATATCCGTAACATCTTCCTCATTAATAATTTTATTCAGAGTGATGCCGTTAGCTTCAGGTATGCTGGATCCAGCCAGCTGCCTGATGTCTGGAAGGTGAACATCCTGTGCTTCTTCCGTTATAAAATGATTTCCTGATATCTGAAAATTATTATTACCGTTCAATCTTACTTTCTTTATACCTTTTAAACTGACACCAGCAAGACCGGCAACCTTTTCGGACTTTATATAATCAAAAAGCGCAATCATACTGATACCGTATTCATTTACTGCACGTTCCAGTGTTTCATAATTTGCAGACATTCCCGTCAGCTTATCCGGATCAGCCATCCAGATAACGCATCCGTAAGCCGGTCTGGCAGCATAATCAAGGAATCTGTTTATCTGAAGTCTCTGTTCATCGAGCCGGAGAATATCAAAAGGAACTCCCCATATTTTCAGCATGGTAACCACATCCAGAAAGTCTTCATTTTTTACCCTGAAGGGATCAATATTATAACTCATCGGATCGTTCCATTGGTCACCGATTATGACAAGCACACGGAAGGGTTTGCTGACTATGCTTACAGGGTTTCCTTCATCCTTCATGACCTTCTTTTCGGTCCGGACACAACCAAAGAATGCTGTTACTGCCATGAGGAAGGCAATCAGAAAAATTACTCTATTTAAATGTTTTTTCATTTTAATCTGAACTGATATTATCGCCCGAAGATTTGTCAAGTCTATACTTTTATAAATGTTTTATTCCGGTACATGTAATACAGTATTATCCACACAACTGCCAGAGCTGCTGTAGATTCCACAAAATCAGCCCATGGCCCGGCGATCCTAAACAGTCCTCCGACAAATACATTCCCGATTAAAGTGAAATCGAACAGATGTGTGGCAACATAAACAGCAATTGCAT
>CAYQZL010000075.1:0-20678 GCA_964421975.1 uncultured Rikenellaceae bacterium | reverse complement strand
GAGATGGAATCTCGTGACTGGAGTTCAGACGTGTGCTCTTCCGATCTCTTTTATGAGATCAGGGATAAAATAAAAAATAATATGCCTGTCAGATCAGCCTGGTTTCAGGCTGAGGGGCTTCGTTCAAAAGAATATGCTACGGGAATTGAATGGACAAGTAAAGATATCAGTGATGTTTTTGGCGAAGGGAAATCACTTATTGTAACCGCCGGATATGATGACTATTCAGATGTTATGTGGGAGGCATCCCTTTATGATAATAAGGATTTTGTTTCTTTCAGAATGGGTATCATTAATGACACTAAAAAACCATTCACTCTCACTACATGGTATCCCTTAAAGTCAGACAGCGTTCTTTACGAAATGCAGATGAACAGGAATTTTATTGTCCTTAACGGGAATTCAGGCGGGAACAGGACATATGCAAAAGACACATCAAATCTTCTCTGCTTCAATAATATGATGATCCGGTGCGGTGATCTCAAAGATCCCAATATTATTGTTGCAGGAGGACTTACCTATGATGATTTTGAGAAGTTCTGCCAGTTCAGAAAATCGGGTGATAAAATAACTCTTCAGATGTGGAGTGAAGACCCTGCAGGCAGGCTGGTGGATCCGGGTACTTCCTACATGCCTACTGACAGATTTTATTTTTGCGCCAGCAACTCCAATCCGTTTGAGGCTATGGATAAATACGGGCTTGCTGTGAGGGATGCACAGAATATAAAGCTTAATTATTATGATTTCCCGACCGAGTGCCTCTGGTATGCAAGTGTTTATGCAAAGGATCCGAAACGACCGAAATTCAATGATACGAAGGGTGCCGTGGATGAAATGGATAATGCCATAAAAAGTGGTTTTACAAAATATTCAAGAGTGGCCATCCGGCTTGTTCCTGATGCATATGGTCCAGATAACCAGCAGGGCTGGTGGAACGACGAGCACTGGGCAATGTGGGGTGATAAGGGATCAGCTGATGGCGCTAACTATGTTGAACCTTATCTGACAACCAAAAGCTGGTGCAGTGAGATCATAAAAAGGGGAGGCATTCCAATGACCTATTTCCAGACAAACAGGAGGTCGGAAGATTTCGTAAAGCTTCATCCTGATTTTATGTTGTTCAATGATCCTTACAAGCTTTCTCCCGAACATAATGACAGACTGAAACACAACAGCGAATACGGAAGCGAGCTGGGAAGTTACTTCAGGCAATGGTGGGCAGAGAATGATATGTTCGGTTATGACTTTACTGATACTGCTTTTATTAATCATATGAGGAAGGTTTATACAAACCTCAGGGATGCAGGCATCAAAGGAATTATGTATGACTATCCTGAGGCAACTGGTTGGGCTTATGCAGGCGGATTCGACGACAGGCACACTACAACGGCAAAAGCTTACCGTACGATCTTCAGTCTGGCAGCGGAGGGACTTGACAGTGATGCTTATATCGATGAAAGAATGCTCGGAAGAGGGACCGATGTAGCCTGCGGTTTAACAGCATCGCAAAGAATATGGGGTGATAACGACATTTTTACACCTGAAATGGTGACACGAAGCGGATTGAGATGGTACAAGAACAGGGTTATCGTGAGTTATGACCTGGATGCAAAAGATCCGTTAAAGGCAAAGCCCTTACAGAATTACGACGGGCTGAAAACACTGATGACAATGGCCTATGTTATCAGCGGAAGATTCCTGATGGCAAGAGGTTTTTACCAGCTGTCACCTGAACAGCTTTTTATTATGAGCCGTACCTTTCCTTATCATGCTGTACCCCAGAGCAGCCGTCCTGTTGATGCATTTAACACCGGAGTCAAAGTTCCCAGGATCTTTGATTTCGAAGTGAACTCAGGCTGGCACCAGCTCACTTTATATAATCCTAATCTGGATTCCCTGAAGCCCCATCTGAACCACATCGAAGTGAACCTGGGCAGGTCACTTAACGAAGGCGGGCTGGCGCTGGATCATGTAAAGGAATATTACCTCTACGATTTTTGGAATGATGAACTGACAGGCAGATTAAGAGGAGATGCAACCCTCAGCCAGGATTTGAGAACGGGAGAAACCCGAATGATCAGTATCCATGAAGCTGAAAAGAATCCTCAGTTCATTTCCACTAACCGCCATATCATGCAGGGATATGTGGATATGACCGGATATCCTTCATGGAACAGTTCAAAAAAAGAGCTTTCCGGTATTTCGGAAGTGGTCGGTGGCGAAACTTACAAGATCACCATTGCCCTTAACGGAATGAAGCCGGTGAAAGCTATTGCCAGAGGAGCAAAGGCTTCAGTCAGGATCCTGGATGAAATGAACGGGCTCGCTGTACTTGAAATTAACAGGGCTGAAAACGGGGAGGTCGGATGGGAAGTCAGATTCAGGTAGCTTTGATATAAAGATTTCCGGAATTCAGTGATCCAAAAATGAATGCGACAATTAATAGTATTATAAAACAGATCGATATGAAGAAAGCAACTGTTCTATTGCTGCTGAGTTTTGCATTATTCCAGGGTGCTGTTGCCGTGGATATTACATGGACCACATCCGGTTTTAAAATAAGTGTGAACGATAAAGGTTATGTAACAAGCCTGTATGATGTAATCAATAATAAGGAATATTTGCCTGAGGGTAACTCTGGTCCTCTGCTTAGCATTCGCTGTAACGGATTCATTGATCATCCTGCCATGTTGAAAAGCAAAGGCAACGAATTGATTCTTACATACGAAAAAAGTAAGGTCAATGCTAAAATCGCAGTGCTTGTCAAATCCGGATATCTGACCTTTGAACTTACCGATATAAGACCTTTTGAAAAAGTCGATCTTGTTATCTGGGGACCATATCCCACAACAATAAGTGAAACCATAGGTGAATGTGTGGGAGTTGTACGGAACAGCGAATTTGCTTTAGGGATACAGGCCCTGAATGTAAAAACACTTGGAGGATATCCGACTGAAGAGAACGATACAGAACCTTCATTCAATATATTTGAAGAAAATCCGGTAGATATTAAGGAAGACTGGAAAAAGCGAAAGCTTTACAGGGGTCAGACAGCCAAAGCAACTGATCACGGTAGTATTTTACAGGCTTATTGTCGTAACAGACTCAAGGACAGGATAATCTTCAACTGGGGCCATGAAAAGTATGTTGCCCCGGCCTTCAATGATGGTGGTGTGAAAGGTTCAAAAATAGCATTGTTCGGCTGCCCTGCGGATCAGGCACTGCTTACCATCGGCGAAATAGAAGTGGCTGAGGGCCTTCCTCATCCTGTAATAGACGGAGAATGGGGAAAAACATTAAGGTCAGCAACTTCTTCCTATCTGATCATTGATTTCGGGGAAGAGAATCTCGATAAAGCCATTGAGCTTACGAAGAAAGCAGGATTAAAGTATCTGTACCATGGAGGCCCTTTCGACACCTGGGGTCATTTCAAACTCGATGAAAAAGCTTTTCCCGGCAATTGGGAGAGCATGAAAAGATGTGTTGAAAGGGCTAAGTCTCAGGATGTCAGGCTTGGAGTACATACTCTGTCAAATTTCATTACGACAAATGATCCTTACGTAACACCGGTACCCGATAAACGGCTGGCGAAGGTTGGTGAAAGTGTTCTTACAAACTCAATTGATGCTGTCACTGAAGAGATCGGAATCGAATCGCCTGACTTTTTTGACCAGATGGGGAATAATACTCTTCATTCGGTTGTAATCGGCGATGAGATTATAAGGTACAGGGAGGTATCAGGGAGCGAGCCCTGGAAGCTTCTGGGATGTGTAAGGGGAGCATTCGGAACAAAAGCGGTACAGCACAATAAAGGTGAAAAAATCGGCAAGCTGATGGATCATCCATACAAGGTCTTTCTCAGTGATGCCTCTCTTTCAGAAGAGATTGCAGTGAATATCGCGAAACTCTTCAATGAAACAGGTCTCCTTCAGACTTCTTTTGACGGGCTTGAAGGGGTCTGGTCAACAGGAATGGGACAGTATGCCAGAAACATGTTCACAAAGATCTGGTATGATCATCTCGATCCTGAAATTAAAGGAAAAGTGATCAATGATGCCAGCAATCCCGGGCATTTCAACTGGCATATTAATACAAGATATAACTGGGGAGAACCATGGTATGCAGGATTTCGCGAAAGCCAGACAAGCTACAGGCTTATGAACCAGGATTTTTTCAGCCGCAACCTGCTTCCTCATATGCTTGGATGGTTCAGTATGAACGCCCAGACAAGTATCGAGGATGCCGAATGGCTTCTTGCAAGAGCTGCAGGATTTGATGCAGGTTTTGCATTTAACCTCAGCCTTAAGAATGTAGAGACAAACGGACAAAGTGACCTTATCTTCGATGCTATAAGGGTTTGGGAAACTGCAAGGATGGCCGGGGCTTTTACTCCTGAACAGAAATCAAGGATGCAGGATATTAAGAATGAGTTCCATCTGGAACAGACAGGGGAAAATAAATGGGATCTCTTTTCTTATCATATTGAAAGATTTGAACATGAACAGAAAATAAGACAGCCGGGAGAGCCTGTTCACAGCATCTTTAATTTCAATAATCCATATGAAGAGCAAACTATGATGTTCCTCATAACTCTTACCGGGGAACAGGATGCTGTTTCTGATGTCGAAGGCATAAGCATTGAATTAAACAATTACAATAAAATGGATATTCCGGTCAGAATGCAGCCTGGCCAGATACTGAAGCTGGACAGGGAAGGGAAACTTCAACTTTTCGATAAGAACTGGAAGTTGATCGAAACGCTTAACGCAGGGAAAATACCGCTTCTGATTAAGGGTAAAAACAGCATCATGGTCGATGCCGGATTCACAACAGAAGGTTCCTCAAAGCTTAAAATTGAAGTAAAAACTATTGGCAAACCTGAATCAATTTTATTAAAATAAAATATAACTTTAATTATTCATAACCTTTGTGTATCCTTTGTGAAATCCTTTGTGTTCTTTGTGGTTAAATATTTTAAACCACAAAGTATCACTAAGGTAATCACTAAGGAACACAAAGGAATACAGTAAATTATGAACATTTATGAATTAAACAGAATAATTGCATAATTATGATAAATAGGATTATTATTTCGGGAGCACTTTTATTAATGCTGATTGCAGGCTGCCGCGAGCAAAAAGCAGATTACCGGATTAAAATTGATGACCAGATCCGGACACAGCAAGTGAAGGATATGAAATTCGGAATGTTCATCTGCTGGTCTTTCAGCACCTTTTCAGGACAGGAATGGACTCCGACACTTGATAAGGATGCATCATATTTCAAAGCTACAGGCTGTGATACTGATCAATGGTGTAAAGTTGCAAAAGATGCCGGGATGGGATATATTCTCTTTCTTTCAAAACATCATGACGGTTTCTGTCTGTGGGATACCAAAACGACCGAAAAGAAAGTAACAAACAGCCCGCTGGGAATTGATGTCCTGGCAAGTTTAAGGAAGTCATGTGATAAATATGGATTAAAACTTGCACTTTATTTTTCTGAAGGTGACTGGAACTGGCCCGGTGCCGTTGACGGCAAAGGATATAATGCAGGATCAGGCATTAATCCTGAGATAAAAAAGACACAGTTGGAAGAGTTATGCACGGAATACGGACCAGTTGAATTCTACTGGATGGATCATGCTGTGGGTGACGGAGGACTAAACCATAAAGAGACAGTTGAGTGGGTGCATAAATTTCAACCGAATTGTTTTGTGGGATTCAATCACGGTGAACCGGCAGGAAGATTATGTCTGAGGGAAATGGGAAAACCTGGACCGATCAATGATACGACTGCCTCTGTTTACAACAAAGAAGCGGAAGCAAACTATAAGGGATATCTTACAGCTGAATTTACCTATCCTATCCTTCCTGAACATAAAGGTGGTGCAATGTGGTTCTATTCTTTACCAGAACATGATAATCTTTGCCTTCCGGCTGAAAAAATATATCAGGATTATCTTGGCGCTGTTAAATACGGAAATATCTTTTCCATTAATGTCGGGCCCGACTATGAAGGAAAATTAAGGGATATAGATGTTAAAACACTGCTGCAGGCGGGACGTTATATCAGGGGGGAAAACAAAGTTACGGAAATAATGTAAAAAATCAGACCGTCATGAAGATCAGCATCAATCCCCCCGGAACCCACTATGGTTTTGTGATGCAGAAAGTTGAGATACTGACAACAAAGCGATGAGGAATTATAATTCCATGATCCGGATATTTCTGAAACTCCAAACATTCTTAATGTGTACCTGCCCGGGTATGTCTTGATTAATATAAATATATGTATATCAGTCTTAGTACTTGCATTCCTGACATTATTCAGAAGGGCATATGGTATTGTAGAAAAACGTTATAAAAAATGATCTTTTACCTCGTAGAGGTTATGGAATGTGATACCCTTTTATGAAAGACATATTGAGGGAAAAAGATAATACTTCCATACAAATCTTCACCAGACCCACCAACAATTTACTCAGGAATTTTTATCTTTCCTGAGAATATATCAATACCTGATGAAACGAATACCTGTCTTTTTATTTTTAATCTTTTTATTGCAAATATTGAATGGCTGCAATAGAAGCAATAATGATGAGAACTATTCAATTTTTACATCAATAGCCTTAATTCCCCAACCTGTTCAGATAGGCCATTCTCCGGGCCGATTCACGATCACAGAAAATACCGGAATATTTTGTCCTGCGAAGCTTGAGGAAACAGCCAATGTGGCAGCAGAACAATTCGGAATTACAAAACCTGTAAATACCGGCAGGAAAAGGAACAGTATATTCCTGGCAATTGACACCTCACTCCACAGGGAAGGATATAATTTGAGTGTGAAAAGAAAGAAGATAGAAATTGCTGGCGGATCGAATGAAGGTGTATTTTATGCGTTACAAACCCTGCATCAGCTGTCTGGTTCCGGAGGTCTGCCGTCAGAGGTGCCGTGTGTTGCAATAAGTGATTATCCGAGGTTCAGCTGGAGAGGTCTGATGGTGGACTGTTCACGGACATTTCAGTCACCTGAATACATTAAGAATACCATTGACCGTATTTCTTATTATAAGATGAATGTACTCCATCTTCATCTCACCGATGACCAGGGATGGCGTATAGAGATAAAATCACATCCTGAACTTACAGAAAAGGGCTCAAAATTCCACCCGGAATATAATGAACCGGAAAGACACCAGGGTTTTTATTCACAGGATGAGATGAAAGATATTATCCGGTACGCAGAATCAAGGGGAGTTACTATTATCCCGGAGATAGAAATGCCCGGTCACAGCACTGCAGTACTTGTCTGTTATCCTGAGCTTTCCTGCACCGGGAAGATTACTGATAAAATATTCCCTTTCTTTAAAGGTCCGGGTGTTACACCTGATATCCTTTGTGCCGGAAATGAGGAAACATTTGCTTTGATAGAGGATGTCATTGATGAGATAGTTGAGGTTTTTCCTTCTGAGTTCATTCATATCGGAGGTGATGAAACTCCAAAAGTACGGTGGAAGAAATGTCCGAAGTGTCAGAAGAGGATAAGGGATGAAGGATTAAGTGACGAAAAAGAGCTCCAGAGCTACTTTATAAGCCGTGTTGAAAAGTATATCATTTCCAGGGGACGCAGGCTGATCGGATGGAGCGAAATAATTGAAGGAGGACTGGCACCGAATGCAGCAGTTATGGACTGGATAGGAGGAGCAAATGAAGCAACGGAGAAGGGTCAGGATGTGGTAATGTCACCTACAAGTCACTGCTATTTTGATTATCCGTATAAATCCATCAACTCTGAGCGTGCTTACAGTTTCGATCCGGTTAAAGATCTTTCGGAGGAACAATCAGAACATATTCTCGGACTTCAGGCAAATTTCTGGTCTCATATTGACCGTGAACCGGAACTTGTGGATAAACAGCTTTTCCCGAGACTCCTTTCAATCGCGGAACGGGGATGGTCACCTTCAGATGTTACTGACTGGAACTCTTTCAGGAATCGCCTGGAAAAGCATCTTACCGTATTGCAGCAGATGGGAATTAACTATTATAAAGATGATGTCTCAGAATCTGTAGAATAATTTTTGAAAAGATAACAAAGCTAAAATACTGATCCTATGTCGAGAATAAGTCAATACCTTTTTATTGTCCTGGTCGGGGTTCATTTGATATTCACGGGTTGCAGTAAAAAGAATACTCAATATACAACTCCCGGGATTCCATGGCCTGAATCTTTTGGAAATCACAGGGCGGTTCTGAATGTCATGGATAAGGCACCGGTTGTGACAGCTGATATTTTATGGCGAAGGCACGATCGCTCCCCTGAGAATAAAAGATTCCTTATTATTAATTCTCTTACAGGAGATTCAATAGAGAACATTTATCGTTACGAAGTGAACAATGAACGCTGCAAGATAGCTTTCGGGCCGGTTGATGAGGAGGGTATTTATCATTTTTATTATCTGCCCTACGAAGTTCAGGAGGGATGGGGTTTCTATGGAAAGGATTATCTTAAACCTGAAGAAGAACCGGATCCTGAATGGATGGAAAACAACAGGATAAAGGAAGATCCCGGGTATTTTCAACAGGCTAAGATGATGGAATTTCAGTCACGGACTGCTTTCGACAGTTTTTACCCTATGGAAGTCATTCCTTTGAAATCTGAAAAAGATGCCCTTTTTGCAGAACATACGGCTGATTACCTTCTCTTCCCGGAAGACCGCATATTCCCGGTAAGGATGAAAGATGAGATACCATATAAATGGATACTTAGCGGTCCTTCTGATGAATTTCACGGTGAAGCCCTTAAACATGAATATTATGCTTTTCAGATCGGGGTGTATGCTGTAAAAAAGGATCTTGTGAATATAAAGGTAAGCTTTACCGGCCTCAAAGGAAAGAATACTGATATCAGCTCTTCATCACTTACATGCTTCAATACCGGGGGGACAGATCCTTATGGCAACAGCTTCATAAAGAGGATTGATGTTTCAAAGGGGCAGGTGCAGGTCTTGTGGCTGGGTGTCGATATTCCCGAAAGTATCTCCCCGGGAGTATATAAAGGTACTGTTCAGGTAATTCCTGAAAATTCTGATCCGCAGAAAATTAATATCGAACTGAAGATCACAGGGAAAAGCATTGAAGCAAGAGGGGATAATGAGCCGTGGAGACATTCAAGACTGCGGTGGCTCAATTCCACTCTCGGTACAGATGATCAGCCGGCAAAGGGTTATGATCCGATAAAGGTGCAGGATAATCTTTATCTTCTCTCATGTAAGGAATTGCTGTTTGATGAAAATATAATGGCTTCATCTGTAAAAGTGTACGGTACTGAGCTGCTTTCAGGTCCTGTCTCTTTTACAGTTGAAACAACTTCAGGCAGGGAGATATTTTCGCCGATAACGGATATTAAAGGTATAAAAGATGCACCCGGGATACAATGGGGTGAATGGACCCGGAATTCGGAAAACTTCAGTCTATTATGCAGCGGGTACATAGAATCTGACGGCTACCTCAATTATAAATACACTCTGAAGGCTCTCAATGATATTTCAATTAAGGATATAAGACTCGATATACCTGTTAACAGCAAAATATCAGAATATATGATGGGAATGGGTTTGCCCGGGACCACTGTACCGGAACATCATGAAGCAAAATGGGAGGGTCCGCATGACAGTTTCTGGATCGGCAACACTAAAGCAGGTATATGGTGCGAGCTGAGGGATGATGAATATCACGGTCCCCTGCTGAACCTTTATCACCCTCCTCATCCTGTATCCTGGTCAAATAGCGGCTCAGGTGGCTTCAGGATTGACAGGAAAGGGCCGGTCACAATAGCATCGGTTTATAGCGGGAAGCGTGATCTTAATAAAGGAGAGGAGCTTAGCTTCGAATGGTCAATGCTGATTACACCGGTAAAGAAAATCAATTATAAAAGCCAGTTCACTGACAGGTATTTTCATAATGCACTGGCTCCTATACCTTCTGATGAGGATATAGCAGCAGGTGTGAAAATAGTCAACCTTCATCATGCAAATAATTATAATCCCCATATAAATTATCCATTTATAGCAGTTGATTCAATGAAGTGGTTTGTGAACAGGCTGCATGAAAAAGGACTGAAAGTAAAGATATATTATACCATACGGGAGCTAACAAATTATACAACCGAATTATGGGCGCTTAGAAGCCTCGGAAATGAGATACTTGGAGACGGGAACGGAGAAGGCTATCCCTGGCTGAGGGAACATCTGATTGACGGCTACAGACCTCAATGGTACCAGCATTTTCCGGATAAGAGTCCTGATGCTTCGATAGTCAATTCTCCCGGAGCCTCCCGCTGGTACAATTACTATATCGAAGGGCTTGCCTGGCTTGTTAAAAACGTTGATATTGACGGATTATATCTTGATGATGTCACTTATGACAGAAGGACAGTGAAAAGGATCAGGAAAGTGATGGATAATATCAAACCGGGATGTATTCTCGATCTTCATTCGAATACCGGATTTTCGAAAGGGCCAGCAAACCAGTATGCTGAATATTTCCCCTATATTGACAAGCTGTGGTTCGGTGAGAGTTTCATGTACAGCAATATGCCTCCGGAAAACTGGTTGGTGGAAGTATCGGGCATTCCTTTCGGACTTATGGGTGATATGCTTCATGCCGGAGGGAACCGCTGGCTTGGAATGGTTTACGGAATGACCCTGAGGTTACCATGGTTGACTGAGGGTGTAACCTGTGATCCGCGACCAGTATGGAAGATCTGGGATGAATTCGGGATCGAATCATCAGAAATGTCGGGGTACTGGGAAAAGGATTGCCCGGTAAAAACCAGTAATCCGCATGTACTTGCAACCGTATATCTGAAAGAAGGTAAATCACTGGTATCTGTCGGAAACTGGGCTGAAAAGCCTGAAACATTTTCCCTTCAATTTGACTGGAAGAAGCTGGGGATCGATCATGCCAAAGCAGTGCTGGAAGCACCTGAAATAAGAGATTTCCAGAAAAAAGCTGTTTTTCATACTGGTGAACAGATTCTGGTTGGACCGAAGGAAGGATTGTTGTTGTTCTTATCAGAGAATGAGTAAAAATTGAATAATTCCGATATTGATTTCTGTGAATATAATGGGAAACTGATAATTAATTATTCATGGGGTAATCAGCAGGGTACGGAATTCCTTGCTGAGGCATCTTATGCCGGTACACTAAAGCAATTCCTGAAAGGCTGGTTCCCTGAGTAGAAATACGTACTTTCTGGCCATTGAGAAAGCAGTAGAGTAGTAGATAGAAAATGCCTGTATGTTAAGAGAATATCTGTAAGCTTACTATAAACCTGTTTAAAATTTAATCTATGAAGATCTTCAGGATAATTGTTGTTACATTGACCTGCTTCTTTTTTGCAGGAGTTATCTCTGCCCAGATCACCAATAGACCACGGCCATCTGAATGGAAAAATCTCGTCTATGGCGGAAGGTTCATGGACCGTTTTCTTCCCATGCCTGATACTGGCAGATTTACTGATCAGGTCTGGGGAGTTAGGGGAGTACGTCCCAGGTATATTGATAACGGGATCGAACATCCAGAATGGTCTTTCTGGGGCGGAAATATCCTCCGTGGTGAGGATGGTAGATATCATTTATACGTTTGCGGATGGCCCGAAAATTCCCCTGGTGGCCATTCATTCTGGCCGAAATCAATCGTATACAATGCCGTCTCGGATAACTCGTTCGGGCCATTTGTTGTTAGGGATACGATCGGGAGAGGGCATAATCCTGAAATATTCAGACTTAAGGACGGGCGATATGTTGTATATGTAATGGGCGGTTACTATATTTCTGGTACCTGCAACGGCCCCTGGGAGTATAAACATTTCGAGTTTCTGAATCGTGACAGGAAGATCATTGAAGGTTTGTCGAACCTGACTTTTGCCAGTCGTGAAGATGGTTCCTTTATCATGGTATGCAGGGGAGGCGGTGTGTGGTACAGCCGGACAGGTATTTCCCCATATAACCAGATAACTGAAAAGAGAATCTACCCTGATGTTGAAGGTAATTTTGAAGATCCTGTCATCTGGCGCGACAATGTTCAGTATAACCTGATCGTAAATGACTGGCTTGGACGGATTGCCTGGTATGAACGGTCAAAAGACGGAGTAAACTGGAAGATTGAGCCCGGGGAAGCTTATATGGAGGGCATTGCACGACATCAGGACGGATCTCTGGAAGACTGGTTCAAATATGAGCGGATAAAGGTATTCCAGGATAATTACGGCAGGGCAACACAGGCAAATTTTGCAGTGATTGACACTCTCAAGAAGCTCGACAGGGAAAATGACAATCACAGCTCGAAAAATATAGTATTACCTCTGACTGTCGGCCGGCTGATTACAATAATGGATAAAGGAAGGCTGACATCACAAACTAAGAAGGTAAGAGTAAAGATCCATGCTGAGCCGGAATTCAATCCGGAAAATGATATTGATATCAGTTCTCTTGGTTTTGGTGATCCGGAAGCAGTAAATTACGGACGCGGGAGCAGAGTTCTGAAAACTGAAAGATCAGGTAATGACCTGATTGTAACATTTAACGGGACCGGACTTGATTTTCCTGATGACGAGTTTGCAGCCAAATTACTGGGAAAAACAAAAGACGGGAAGCTGCTTTTCGGCTATGCACGGTTATCCTGGGTAGGTTTTATAGAACCAATACTTTCTCCAAGATTGCCTGTATTTACTCAGAATGAAAAAGGATTTGATATTGATGTTGAATTGCAGAATTTCGGGCAGGTAGCATCAAAAAAGGCCGGATTGAAGATCTTTCATATAAAAGATCAGGCCGAAATCACGATTGCTTCAGGCAAAGTTCCTCCCCTTCAGCCTTTTGAAAAGAAAATCATCAGTCTGAATTGCGGAAATATATTTGAAAAGAGGACAGAGTATACCATAAAAGTAATTGTCAATCCCGATAAAGACTTCCCTTCAGAGCTTACAGGTAATATAATCCCCTTAAAATGACACGGTTAAAGTAGGTATTATTACTGAACAAGTTATTCGACCTTTAAAATAAAACCATTTACACATGAAGACAGCTGTTATTACATTCATTGGATTTATGTTTACGTTGCAATGTGCAATTTCTGCCGACTGGCCGGTACTGAAAAAGTATGATAAAGAGTATACATATAAGATTGCCATGCCTGTCGGAGGTATAGGTACCGGATCAATATCCCTTGGAGGAAGGGGAAAGCTTCAGGACTGGGAAATTATGAACAACCCGGCCAAAGGATTCAATCCCGGTACGTCATTTTTCGCATTGTATACCGACCTGGGTGACAGGAAGGACGTGAGGCTGCTTGAAGGTCCTGTTCCCTTTTATATGTATGAGGGATCTTCAGGAGCAATTGCACCAAATCATGGTTTTCCCAGGTTCAGTGAAGTCTCTTTCGAGGCTGCGTATCCGTTCGGACAGGTCAGCTTATCAACACCGCAGATACCCGTAACTGTAAAAATGAAGGCATTCAATCCTCTTATACCCGGTGATATCGATAACAGCAGTATCCCAATTGCAATAATTGACTTTGAGCTGACTAATACTTCGGTGAAAGATATTCCTTTCAGCATTTGCGGGACCCTCTCCAATTTTATCGGTGAAGGATCAGGCCCAGGCTCCGGAGGTAAGAACAGGAATATATTCAGGAAAGAAAAGGAGTTCGACGGAATATATTTTACTTCAGAAAATGGAAATCAGACAATTGATCAATGGGGAGAGATGGCTCTTGTATCTCTTTCCGGGGGAGATCATTCATACAGGACAGAGTGGAAGCAGATTGGGTGGGGAGCTTCACTTCTGGATTTCCATGATGATTTTTCGGATGACGGCAGTCTTGAATACAGGATTGATACAATCGCAAAGAATCCTGTGGGATCCCTTGCTGTCAGTAATATATTACCGGCAGGTGGCACGAAAAGTGTACGCTTCCTGATCACCTGGTATTTCCCAAACAGAACGGCATGGTCCACAGTACCTTTGCGAAACTATTATTCTACAAAATATTCCGGTGCCTGGGATGTTCTGGTTCAGACGGTACCACAGCTCTCTTTCCTCGAAGAAAAGAGTCTGGAATTTGTGAACGCTTTCTGCAGCAGTGATCTGCCAGATATTGTAAAGGAATCGGCTCTTTTTAATATCAGTACCCTGAAAACACAGACCTGCTTCAGACTCTCTGACGGGAACTTCTTTGCATGGGAAGGTTGTAATGATAAGTCAGGCTGCTGTTTCGGATCATGCACACATGTCTGGAATTATGAAACAGCTATCGCTTTTCTGTTTGGTGATCTGGCAAGGAACATGAGGAACATCGAGTTCGGAATGGCGACAAAGAACAATGGACTTATGACCTTCAGGGTGAGCCTGCCCGTTGAAAACATTACGAAATTCGGAAAGGTGGCTGCTGACGGACAGATGGGCTGTATAATGAAAATTTACAGGGAGTGGCAGCTTTCGGGTGATAACGAATTCCTGAAAAATCTCTATCCGAATGTAAAAAATGCACTCAGCTATGCATGGATCAAAGGAGGATGGGATGGTGACCAGGATGGTGTTATGGAGGGAGTCCAGCATAATACAATGGATGTAGAGTATTATGGTCCTAATCCGCAGATGACAATATGGTACCTTGGAGCTTTGAGAGCTATGGAAGAGATGGCGATCCATATGAAAGATAAGGAAATGGCCACAAAGTGCAGGAAACTCTTCCTGAGTGGCAGCAAATGGACAGATGAGAATCTATTCAATGGGGAATATTATATACACAGGATCATTGTTCCCGATAAGGAGAGCATTCCGAAGGAACAGCTTGTGGGAATGGGTTCTGCAGATTATGGGAATCCGGATTACCAGCTGGGAGAAGGATGCCTTGTTGATCAGCTGGTAGGGCAGTATATGGCTCATGTATGCGGTCTCGGGTATCTCTTGAAAAAAGAGAATGTGGAGAAAACACTTCAGAGCATAATGAAATACAACTACAGGGAAAATCTTTCTGATCATTTCAACTGCATGAGAAGCTTTGCTCTTGATAATGAATCAGCTCTTCTTATGGCTTCATATCCCGGATCGAGACCGGCAAATCCTTTCCCTTATTTCACCGAGGTGATGACCGGATTTGAATATACGGCAGCAATCGGGATGCTTTATGAAGGACAAACTGAAAATGGATTGAAATGTATAACAAATATCCGGAACCGTTATGACGGCCAAAAGCGAAGCCCTTTCAATGAAGCGGAATGCGGTCACCACTATGGAAGAGCAATGGCCAGCTGGTCGGAAATACCTGCTCTTACAGGATTCCATTATTCAGGTGTGACAGGTGAACTTAAATTTACCGGAAAGACGGGAAAATACTTCTGGTCTGACGGTTATGCCTGGGGAACAGCTGAAATTAAAAAGAGCGGAACTGACATCTCTCTGAAAATAAAGGTCCTGTTTGGTGATATCAGAGTCTCAAATATAATTATCGAAGGCTATAATCCTCTGAAAATAAGGAAAACAACTGTTATTCCTGAAGGATCAGAGGAAACCTTCACAATCAGAAAAAAAGTGTAATAAATCCGGATATGGGAAAAATAGTATTCTGCCTGATCATATTTCTCCTTACCTCAGCCTGCACTGAGAAAGTAATAACTGAGCCTTCAAAAAACATAAATACAGCTGAGGCATTAGTGAAGTATAACCAGGTTCTGGGGCATAAGAAATTTCTGGTTTTTCCTGAAACCAGGGAAAATCCTTTGAAATGGTTCGATTCGATACCTGAAAAAAGGATCCCGGAAGCTTTATCAGGATCGGAGTTCAGTATGACTGCTGATCCTGGAGAATATTTTGTTTTCCAGCTTGGCGTATGGGCTCTGAATAACGATCTTGCCAATATCCAGGTTGAATATACGGATCTTAAGGGAAGTGGTAAAAAGATGATCCCTGTTACATCCATAACCTGTTTTAACAAGGAAGGGATTGATTTCACCGGAAATCCATTTGCCAGACAGATAAATCTAAAAGCAACCCGGGTGCAGGCACTCTGGTTCGGTATCGATCTATCAGAAGCTATTACAGGAACTTACAGGGGTTCGTTCTCAGTCCTGGCAGATGGAGAAAAGCAGACAATACCTGTAAAGATCAGGTTACGTGGCGAGAGAATCGACAATCATGGTTATAACGAAGGAAGCAGGCTTTCTCGACTGTGCTGGCTTAATTCCACTGCCGGGATAGATGAGGAGGTTGCCAAAGGATATATTCCTGTTAAAGTTGAAAACAGGACAGTCAGGATTCTTGGCCGTGACCTTAGTATCGGACCTGACGGCCTGCCTGAGAAGATCATGAGCTATTTTACAAATTCAAACCAGGCTTTATCTGACAAGGGAGAACCTGTTGTTGACAAGCCTTTCCGTTTTATTATACAAAAAACTGATGGTCAGATTATCCGACTCATTCCGGATGAACTGAGGTTCACAAAGAACACCCCTTCTAAAACTGCCTGGAAAGTTCTTAATACTTCTGATGAATTTAATCTTGAGGTTACCGGTCAAATGGAGTTCGACGGATTTATTGATTACCATCTGAAACTAACAGCAAAAACACCTGTTCATATTAAGGATATAAGAATGGAAGTCCCGGTTGTTCCTGAAAAAGCTGAATACATGATGGGTCTTAACCATGAAGGCGGATTTCGCACACCGGACTGGAAGTGGAAATGGGATATAACGAAAAATCAGGATATGATCTGGTTAGGTTCTGTAACCGGGGGTATTCGCTTAAAGCTGAAAGCCGAAAATTACCGCCGCCCTCTCATTAATGTTTATTATGCTTTCGGGCCTCTTAACCTTCCGACATCATGGGGCAACAACAATAAAGGAGGAGTCGATATCACCAAGAGGAATGATGAAGTAATGATAAACTCTTATTCAGGCAATAGGGAAATGAACACAGGAGAGGTGTTGAATTATGATTTTGAATTGCTGATCACTCCATTCAAATTGATAGATAAGAACATTAAATTCAATGACAGATATTTTCACGGAGGAGGTGTTAATGCGGCTGCAAAGCCTGAAATGGCATTAAAAACCGGCGCTAATATCATTAACATCCATCATGCAGAAGATATCTACCCGTTCATAAATTACCCCTATCTCGACGCCAACGTACCGGAACTTAAAGCTCTGGTAAATGATGCCCATAAAAAGAACCTTAAGATCAAATTTTATTATACCACAAGGGAGCTGACAAAAAATCTTCCTGAATTCTGGCCGTTTTATAGTCTCGACGGAGAGGTGTTATTTCCCGGTCCGGGAAGTGAGAGCCGTACGGTCATCAATTCCAAAGGACCAAACGAATGGCTTGTCAGAAATCTGAGGGAGAAGTATATTCCTGCCTGGTACAATGAGATCAAAGAAGGAAAATTCAAAGGAGAAACAGATCTTTCCGTGATAACCACACCTGACAGCCGGCTGAATAATTTCTACATAGCCGGTCTCGACTGGATGGTAAAGAACCTTGGAATAGACGGTGTCTATATTGACGATTCGGCTCTTGACCGTTTTACACTTATGCGTGCAAGAAAGGTTATAGACAATGTACGACCTGAGGGAAGAATGGACCTCCATAGCTGGAATCACTTTAACGACTGGGCAGGCTGGACGAACTGCCTCAACCTTTACATGGACATGCTTCCATATTTCGACCTCGTCTGGATAGGAGAGGGAAGGGACTATAACCGTGCTCCGGACCACTGGCTGATAGAGGTTTCAGGCATTCCTTTCGGATTGCCGGGTCAGATGCTCGAAGGTGGCGGCAATCTCTGGAGGGGTATGGTATATGGCATAACAAACCGTGCCGGATGGGTTAAAAACTCACCTGAATATCTCTGGAAATTCTTTGATGATTATAAAATTTCAGAAAAAGAACTCCTCGGATACTGGGATAGCAACTGTCCAGCTGAATGTAGTAACAGATCCTGCATAGCATCTTTATTCAGAGGCATTGAGAGTTCTGTAATTGCTGTTGCAAACTGGACAGATAGAGAAAAGTCCATATCATTGAATGTTGAATGGAAAAAACTTAACACGGATCCCGCGAAAGTTGATATATTCATGCCAGCTATTAATGAATTCCAGGAGGAGGATACAGATATGTCACTTGATAACATTACAATACCGGGGGGGAAGGGATTTCTGATTATTCTTAAAAATAAAATATAAAAGATCAGCAGTGGAAATAAATGCACAAAGGCACTAAAACAATAAGGATCACTAAGCTAAAAAATTTTAAAATCAATTGGTTGGAAACCTTTACGGAAATTTTGTAACAATGAAAATAAGATTACATCACGTATTTATTGCAGGAATTCTTATCATACTGACGATTTCCTGCAAAGTTGAATCAGATTATATGAGAATATGGTATGATCATCCCGCGGATGCATCTGTTCCTGACACTAAGGAAGGCTGGCGCAATGATCCGGAATGGCTTAAAGCATTGCCGGTCGGTAATGGATTCGTTGGAGCAATGGTGTTTGGGGATGTTAATAAGGAGCGGTTGCAGCTTAATGAAAAAAGTTTATGGTCGGGCAGTCCCGATGATAATAATAATCCTGATGCCTATGGCTCACTTAACAGGATAAGAGAACTTCTTTTTAAAGGGAAATATAAAGAAGCATCCGAATTAACCCTGAAAACCCAGGTATGCAAAGGTGCAGGCTCAGGTCATGGCAATGGTGCCAATGTACCATTCGGTTGCTTCCAGACCCTTGGTGATCTCTGGCTTGATTTCGGCAGGAACTCAGAATATAAGAATTATCACCGTGAACTGGATCTGCAGACAGGTGTCGTAAAGATTTCATATGAACAGGATGGCGTAAAATATAGAAGAGAAATATTTGCCAGTTATCCTGACAGGGTACTGGTAATCCATCTGACAGCAGGTAAAAAAGGATCAATCAGCTTTAAAAGCTCGCTCACCCGTCCTGAGCGGTTCACGGTTTCCTCACAGGGAGATAATCTGCTGATGACCGGAATAATGAATAACGGGATAGGCAGCGACGGGATGAAGTACGCAGTCAGATTGAAAGCTGTTACAAGGGGTGGCGAAGTAATAAACCAGAACAATTTCCTTGAAGTCAAAGGATCTGATGATGTTGTTCTTTTATTAACAGCCTCGACCGATTACAGGCAGGATTATCCGGAATTTAAAGGTGATGATCCCATGGAGACAAGCCTTAAACAATTGAATAATGCTATCGGTAAAGCATATGAAGTCCTTCTGGGAAATCATATTGCAGATTTCTCGTCACTTTTTGATAAGGTCGCTCTTAATCTCTCAAATATTGAGTACGATACAATCCCCACAGACAGAAGGCTTAAGAATTCTGATGATCTTCATCTGCATGAGCTCTATTTCCAGTATGGAAGATACCTGCTCATTTCATCTTCGAGGGAAGGAACTCTTCCTGCCAACCTTCAGGGTATTTGGGCAAACAAGATCCAGACACCATGGAATTGCGATTATCATACTGATATAAATGTCCAGATGAATTACTGGCCATCGGATGCGACCAACCTTTCAGAATGTCATGGACCTCTTACAGATCTTATTGAGTCAATTGTTAAACCCGGTGAGGAGACTGCAAGGGTACAGTATCATGCTGATGGCTGGTGCATCCATCCTATAACGAATGTATGGGGTTTTACTGCTCCGGGGGAACATCCGTCATGGGGAATGCATGTAGGAGCCGGTGGCTGGTTATGTCAGCATCTCTGGGATCACTACACCTATAATCCTGAAAGGGAATATCTGGAAAGAGTATATCCGATAATGCTGGGATCAGCAAAGTTCTATCTTGACTGGCTGGTCCGGGACCCGGTTACGGGAGAGCTTGTTTCCGGTCCGGCTTCTTCACCTGAAAATACATTTATAGCACCTGACGGCTCTGTAGGTCAGATAAGCATGGGCCCTTCTCATGATCAGCAGGTCATTCATGAGCTGTTCACGAATATCCTCAGTGCTGCAAGGGTGCTGAAGGCTGGGACTGAGGCTGAGGTTAAGGTTAAGGCTGAGGTTAAGGTCAAGGTTAAGGATGAGGCTGAGGTTAAGGATGAGGATGCATTGCTTTCAGAGATTGAAGATGCCCTGAAAGAACTTGCGATGCCAAAGATCGGTTCTGATGGTCGTCTTATGGAGTGGCGGGAAGAATTTAAGGAGAGGGAACCTACTCACCGGCATGTATCACATTTATATATGCTTCATCCGGGAAATATGATCGATCCGGAAAAAACTCCGGAACTGGCTGATGCTGTAAGAAAAAGCCTTGAAGCCAGGACTGATATAGGAACAGGCTGGTCTCTGGCATGGAAGATAAACTTCTGGGCAAGGCTTCATGACGGGAACCGGGCTTATAAACTGCTAAAAGACCTTCTCCGTCCGATAGAAACCTATGGAACAAATATGTCCAACGCCGGAGGAACTTACCAGAATCTATTCTGCGGACATCCTCCATTCCAGATCGACGGGAATTTCGGAGGTACTTCCGGTATAACCGAAATGCTTCTGCAGAGCCATATCAGGGAAGGGGATGACTATCTTATACGTATCCTTCCGGCTCTTCCGGATGCATGGGCTGATGGCGAAGTGAGAG
>CAYQZL010000074.1:0-20884 GCA_964421975.1 uncultured Rikenellaceae bacterium | reverse complement strand
CCCCCCCCCCCCCCCCCCCGCCCCCCCCCCCCCCCCCCCCCCCCCCCCCCCCCCGCCCCCCCCCCCCGGCCCCCACCAGTAACAGAGGAATTAAAATATCAGGTAATAAGTTTATAGATGAAAAGAATTGGAAAAGGATGGATGTTATTGTTGGGAGTGCTGTTATTAATAGTGCAGCATGTTCCGGCACAGATACTTACAGAAGAGACGTTCAAGGTCGGCAAAACACTCAATTATATTGAGGAATGGTATGTTGATACATCAAATATCAGCAAGTTAACGGAGAATGCAATTATTGCCATGCTCAGGGAACTTGATCCTCATTCCACTTATATCTCTGCAAAAGATGTAAGGGATATGAATGAGCCTTTGCTGGGAAATTTCGAAGGCATAGGAATTCAGTTCAATGTTCTTCGGGATTCTATTATTGTGGTTGAACCCATTTCGGGAGGACCTTCTGAAAAAGTGGGTCTGCTTGCAGGTGACAGGATAATTACCATTAACGGTGAAAAAGTTGCCGGGACAGGTATATCGACAAACGGAGTGAGAAGCCGCCTTCTCGGACCAAAGGGTACGACGGTGAATATTAATGTGTTCCGCAGAGGAGAAAAGAATATACTTGATTTTACAATCACCCGTGATAAAATTCCGATTAACAGTCTGGATGCCGCCTATATGCTCGACGGCGAAACAGGTTATGTTAGGTTCAATAAATTTGCTGCCACAACAGATAAAGAATTCAGAGAGGCTCTTGTAAAACTGCGAAGAGCAAATATGAAGAATATCGTTATTGATCTGCGGGGCAACGGAGGAGGATATATGACAGCTTCAACACAGCTTGTTAACCATTTTTTCCAGGATGAAAAGCTGCTGGTTTACCTGGTCGGAAGAAAAACCCCCAGACAGGATTACAGATCTACAGGATCGGGAGACCTGTCATCAGCACGTGTGGTTGTTCTTACAGATGACGGATCAGCTTCTGCCAGCGAGATTGTCGCAGGTGCCATTCAGGACTGGGACAGAGGAATAATAATCGGAAGAAGGACTTTTGGAAAAGGACTGGTTCAGAATGCATTTTACCTCCCTGACGGATCAATGATCAGATTATCAATTGCACGTTATTATACACCTTCAGGAAGATCAATCCAGAGTCCCTACAGTGAAGGATATGAAAAATACCTTGAAAACTATACCAGACGTTTTACAAACGGCGAAATGATGTCGGCTGACAGTGTTCATTTTCCCGATTCACTTAAATACAGAACACTTGTGAATAAAAGGATAGTATACGGAGGCGGTGGAATAATGCCGGATGTCTTTGTAGCTGTCGATACATCAAACTATTCCGCTTATTACAGAACCCTCGTGCGGAGAGTTATTTTCAATACATATATCCTTGAATATGCCGATAAAAACAGAGCTGCCATAACATCAAAATACAAAACATTTGAGGGATTTAAAGACGATTTTGAATTTCCGTCTGAGGATATAAAAGCATTTATTAAAAAAGGCGAAGATGCCGGTGTGAAATATTCTGAAGAACAGTACAGGAAGTCTGAAGGTGAGATCCTTATGGTTCTTAAAGCTCTCCTGGCCAATAATATATGGCAGACTAACGAATATTTCCGGATTATCAATGAAAATGATAACGTTATTGCAGAAGCACTGAAGGTTATATCAGATAAGAACCGCTATAACAGGATACTCGGCAACAGGTGAGGTTGTCAGTTAAGGACCTGAAAGGATATTATTCCGGACATTGCGGATCAGCTGTCAGTTGATCCTTTTTGCGCTGACTATGAATTCATATGATCTGCCTGCTGTCTGTGGGTCATTTTCTTTATACGACCAGATAAGATCATTATCTTCAATAATGAGATCTACAATCAGGTCTTCTGTATAAAGTTCACTTATTGTAAGCTTATCTCCGCTAAGTACCCAGGAAAATAAATAATCATCGCTCTCTTCATAGAATATTCCTGATCCGCCGTCAATAAAATGGTAAAGCATTTCATTTGCTTCGAGGTAAATGGTTAATTCGGCTTTTTTAATGTTGTTATCAAATGTAACCTGGGTCATCGAAACCACTTCCCATTTTCCCAGTATTGCTTCATCAAGAGCTAGTTTTTTGTCTTTGTCGCATGATCCAAACAAAAGGATAATGGAAATGATAAAACCATTGTATATTCCTGTTTTTAATCTCATCATAATAGTTTTAACGGAAAAACCTGAATTAATTTTCATGCAAAGAAACGACAAATTTTAACACTCTCATGCTTTGCAATAAAAGATTACATAAAAAGTACTGCAAAAGTTCAAATGTTTACCTTTGCTCAGGTTATATCAATAGGATACAGAATGAGATTTACAGCCAAGACCCTTTATGGTCTGGAAGATGTTCTGACGAATGAATTGTCAGGGCTTGGAGCTTCGGAAACTGAACCTCTGAATCGTGCCGTGGCATTCAGTGGCACTTATGAGACCATGTACCGGGTCAATTATTGTTCGAGGACGGCTTTGTCGGTTCTGATGCCTGTGGCTGAGTTCACGATAACTTCGGGAGATGAATTGTACAGCAGGGCATTGAAAATAAAGTGGTCTGAATACATGGACAGTAACGATACTTTTTCAGTTGTCCCTGTTGTTAATTCAAAACTTTTCAGACATACCGCTTATCCTGCTCTGGTTCTAAAGGATGCTGTTGCGGATCATTTCAGACGCAGGTCAGGAAAAAGACCTTCAGTTGATACAGCAGATCCTGTAATAATTATTAATCTTCATATCAGCAACAACAGGGTTACTGTTTCACTCGATTCAACAGGCGATCCATTGTATAAGCGTGGTTACAGGTCTGCACAGGGTGCAGCACCGCTGAACGAGATACTTGCAGCCGGTATAATAATGTTATCCGGATGGAACGGATCCGTTCCCCTGCTTGATCCGATGTGCGGATCAGGTACTATCCCGGTCGAAGCAGGATTGATTGCATGTAAAATTCCTCCTGGAAGGTTAAGAAAAAAATTTGCTTTCACCCGCTGGAGAGAGTTTGATAATGAATTGTTTGAAAGAATAAAAAGGGAGGCAGAAGAAGGTATCATTAAACCGGCAACGATCATAAAAGCAAGTGATATCTCAGCCGATGCGGTCGGGGAATGCAGGACCAACATAGCAAATGCCGGACTTACAGATGTTATACAGGTTGAAGTCTGTGATTTTAAAGATATAAAAGCAGAGTCTGGCAAAGGGATTATTATTATGAATCCCCCTTATGGCAAAAGGATAGTCCATTCTGCAATCGAGTACCTTTACAGCATGATAGGTACCTCACTTAAGCATAACTTCCCGGGAAATACAGCCTGGATCATTACTACAGAAAAGGATTATCTCAACAAAATAGGACTCAGACCGGTAAAAAAATACAGGCTTTATAACGGAGCTATTGAATGTGTTCTTGCAGGATATGAATTATATGAGGGTTCTGTTAGAAAGACAAAGAATTAAGAACAATATAATCAACAGAATGGGTTATTTCAATCTGACTGTTTCTGAAGTCTTTTTATCCTCTTGTTAATTTTAAGACCTGTAATGTGAACAAGTTGTAATTTGGTTAACCTATATTTTTATTATATTTGTCAGCGGTTAATTTCAGACCCTTACAAAAAAAAGCTTATATGAGCTTTGATGTCGAGACTTACCTTAAAGATCATCCGGAAAGTAATGTAATACTTTACTACAAGGGGAATGTTGATTCCGAGGTGATAAATTATGTACTTGATACAGTTGAAGATAAGCTGGTAAAGGGAGATGAGCAGCCAAAGCTGAGAAAAAAGGTCTACAATGTTCTTGTCGAAAGTCTTCAGAATCTGTATCATCATGTTGACAAGGTGCCTGAAGATTTTGAAGATCAGAAGTCTGAAAAATTTGGGATTTTACTGGTAGCAAAAGCAGAGAGTGGCTATAAGATCATAACCGGTAATTTTGTACGTGCCGATCATGTGGAAATGCTCGAAGAGAAGATCAGGAAAATTAACAGATCAACACATGAAGAAATTAAAGAGCTTTATAAATTCATTCTCAATCATCAGAGGATTTCCGAAAAAGGCGGGGGAGGACTGGGTCTTGTGGATATAGCCAGGAAGTCGGGCCACAAGCTTGATTATGTCTTTAAAGCATATAACGATAAATACTCATTTTTCTATCTCAATATACTGGTAGATATTGATAATTAGCATGAAACAATTAAATAAACAATAAATTTTAATAAAATGGAACCGATAATTATAGAAGGGACACCGAAAACACCAACTGTACGATTTGATAAATCAGAAGGCGTATTTGAAATCAAAGGTCGTTCAATTCCTGAAAACTCGGTAGAATTCTACAAGCCTCTGGTCGACTGGCTTGATAATTACAGGGAGACACCGCTTCCCAAAACGGTTGTGAATATCCGTCTGGAGTATTTCAATACCAGTTCTTCAAAATGTATTCTGGATGTTTTCAAGAAGCTTGAAGCCATTCATAAAGCAAAAAATGAAGTTGAAGTAAACTGGTATTATGAGGAGGATGATGAGGATATGCTTGAAGCAGGTGAGGATTATGAATCAATAATCCGTGTTCCGTTTAAAATGATCGAAATAACGGATTGATATTCAACCTTGTATTTTTAATTTTGATTTAACGGAACGGGTTGTCTCACAGGCAACCCGTTTCAGTTATGATATTGATGATTTATGCCTTTTTCCCATTGCCCTGTCACCCGAGTCAAGTATCTTTTTTAAGATCCTGAAATACAGAATGAAATAGATGGCTACAGTGATGAACCACAGTACAATTACATTAACCCAGTATGTATCAGTTTCCCTCCCGAATATCATTTTTACCGGGGCATAAAAATGAGCTTTTATGAGTTTATGCTTGGGATCCATATAAACAGGGTCCAGCTTCTGGATTATCTCATCCTGGAATTCAATGATCTTTTCAGTTTCATTTTTGTTGATAACAAATTCCTCAAGGGCTTCATTGGCATAGTTATCCCTTATTTCCAGGAAGGCTTTGGCATCTGCAGCCTGCAACCTTGTAACAATTGCATCCTTTTTGTCCTTTGCGTTGTTTGAGAGGGCCACGTAATATCTTCTTACCTCCTCGTTATAGCTTATGGCAGCTTCAATTATATCCTTTGTGATCCGGTCCGGTACAAGATATCCCATGTATCCGAATTTAAATTCCGGAGTCTCCTCTGCCTGTTTCCTGAATTCATTATCTACAAGTCTGAGTTTCTTGTATGTATCCTCATTTAATGCGCCTCTTTCAATATCGGAATGTATTTTTTCAAGCCTCCCTTTTATCTCGGCATGAAGGTAATCTTTCCGGTATTTAGCCTGGCTCATGACCTTATCGTAGATATAGAATTGCTTTTCGTATTCATTATCCTTGAATTGTTTTACGGCAAGTGCTTCATATCCCCAGCGTGCGGTTATCATCTCACCGTAGAAAGGGATTGAAACAGGAGAAGATACATTCGGATTCAGCTTTTCGAACTTGACCATTACTCCGCTGAGCATGATCTGGGGGATCACCAGGAAAGGTATCAGGATATATATTGTCACAACAGCCTTGAAACTGTCTGAAATAACAAGTCCCAGCATATTGGCCCCTGCCCAGCAGCTGAAAAGTACAAGCCAGTATTCGAACAGCATTCCCCTGATACCGGTTATCCAGTTGCCGATCAGAACAAATGTAAATGCCTGAATGGCAGAAATACTCAGCTGTACAAATACCTTTGACAGAAGATAGCTGTTCCAGCTAAGGTTAAGGAATGCTTCCCTTTTAAGTATCTTACGGTCCTTGATTATTTCTTCGGCACTGACTGTGAGTCCCATGAAGATAGCCACAATGACCGACATGAAAATGTAGATCGGGAGATTGGCATTCTCATACAAAGTATAGCGCGGTGCAACAGCACTTTCGTCAAAGTACCTGATCAGATAGGAAAGGAACAGAGCCAGTACAGGTGCTTCAAAAAGGGTGATGAGCAGATACTGTATATCGGATATCTTTGAAAGAATATCACGTTTGGCAAAAACAATCAGCTGCCTGAGCTTATCAGGTATTTTGAAGTTAATATCAGGAATGGCTCCGCCGGCTTCCAGTTCTTCTTCTTTCCTGTAGTCAAGGTAGAACTTATACCAGTCGGCAGGAGAGATCCTTCTTATATCGGTTGGCTGTCCGCTCTCGGTATATACCCTGGTTTCAAGAATATTAAAGATCTGATCGGGATTTACATTTCCGCAGACATAACATTCACTCTCATTATAATTGGTCTGTTCGATCTTCTTCTTGAAATAGTCTATTGATTCCACGGGATTCCCGTCATAAACAGGATATCCTCCTGTGTCGAGGATTATCAGCTTGTCAAACATCTTGAAGATGTCGGAAGAAGGCTGATGGATAACAATGAAAAGTAATTTTCCTTTACGTGTAAGATCCTTAAGCAGGTCAAGGATGTTTTCCGAATCACGGGATGATAATCCTGATGTAGGTTCATCAAGAAACAGTATCGATGGCTCACGTATCAGTTCAAGAGAAATATTCAGCCTTTTCCTTTGTCCGCCGCTGATCTTCTTGTTCAGGGGTGTTCCAACCTTCATGTTCCTGATCTCATAGAGACCGAGGTTTTTCAGGACATTATCAACTTTTTTTATTACTTCTTCATCATTCAGGTTCCCGAAGCAGAGCTTTGCATTATAATAAAGGTTTTCAAAGACAGTAAGTTCCTCTATAAGCAGATCATCCTGGGATACAAATCCGATAAGCCCTTTGATCTTGTCTTTTTCAGAATAGATATTTACTCCGTTGATAAGAACCTCTCCGTCAGAAGGCTGGTCGGATCCGTTCAGTACACTCAGCAGTGTGGATTTGCCGGCACCGCTTGCTCCCATTATACCTACCATTCTTCCCGATTCAGTCTTGAAGCTCATATGATGTATACCAACCTCCCCGCTCCTGAAACGATATTCAAGATTCCTGACCTCGTAAACCACTCTTGATGACTGAAAATCTTCCATCAGGAACTGCATGGTAACATCCCAGTAATAAATGGGTTTTACTTTATAACACCTGATTGAAGAACCCTCACTGAAAGGGTATACCTTATCTTCATGCAGGAGCTGGACACTCATCGATAATTCACCTGAACCTTTGTATCGAAGGAAATAGATATTTACGGAAGGAACATACAGGATCCATATCTGACCTCGTAAAAGTTCTTTGTATAAATGCCTTGTTTCCTTAAGGTCAGTTGTTGTCTTACCGTCGATCAGAAGTAAATTGGGTGAATCAGGTATTTTTACAAGAGGTGTTAAAACGAAAAGTTCAATCAGATTATACTCATTTTTCTTTATGTTCAGTCCTTCAGCCAGAGTCCTTATAAACCCAAGTTCCATCTGGCTGATCTCCTTGCCATCCGATTTACAGAATTCAAGTGCCTGAACCACAACAAAGATCCTTTGCTCATGATCGAGCCTTCCCTGTTCATTTATCTCTACACATAATCTCCATATCCTCACCGCAATAGCCCCTTCCCGACGTTTCGGGCTCACTCTCTCAAGACGCTTTTTTGCTTCCTCGTACGCATCATCATATTTGTCAATATATTTCTTTACAAGTTCCTGGCTTATCAGCCTGCCAAGAAATGATTCCACGACCCTCCGCCTTTCATTATCATCAGCCTGAGGTCCGGCAATTATTGCAAACAACTGCATGAGGATTTCAAGTATCTTTTCACTCATTCAGGTAGAGACATATTTATTTTATGACTATGGTTTAACTGACTTCATCCTTTTAAACGAAGATTTGATGGCAGGGTTTCACTTGAAACAGTACTAATTTGAAATGGATAAGCGGTGAGTATCAAAGTCTGAGCGTCATTTTGACACAATTTCTCATGAATAAGATGTCAAAAAGTCTATAGTTATTCGCTGGCAACCTATTTGAGAGGTAAAGGAAAAACATTACTCATGAATTTCAGTAATTTCACATTAAAAGCCCAGGAATCGGTTCAGAAGGCTTTTGACATTGCCTCGGGAAAAGGACAGCAGGCTGTTGAATGCTCACATTTGCTCAAGGGTATTATGAGTGAAGCAGAAAGCATTACCGATTTTCTTTTTGGTAAAATGGGCCTTGATGCCAGACTTATAAACCGTGATATAGACAGGCTTATTGATTCATATCCGAAAGTATCGGGAGCCGAAGCATATATTTCATCAAATCTCTCTGAAGCATTCAGGAAAGCCGGTGATCATGCATCATCAATGAAAGATAAATTCGTGACACCCGAACATTTGTTACTTGGAGTTCTGGCGACCAGCGACGAGAGCGCGGGGATACTAAAAGATCACGGTATCACTTCCAAAGGACTTTTATCAGCAATCGGGGAGCTCCGGAAAGGTGCAAAGGTTAATAATCAGACATCTGATGATACTTTCAATTCCCTTGTCCGCTATGCAGTGAATCTGAATGAACGTGCCCGTTCGGGTAAGCTTGATCCTGTTGTTGGAAGGGATGATGAGATACGAAGGATTTTGCAGATCCTTGAACGGCGTACCAAGAACAATCCGCTTATGATCGGTGAACCGGGTGTCGGGAAAACAGCAATTGCAGAAGGAATAGCTCACAGGATAGTAAGGGGAGATGTTCCTGAAGACCTTAAATCCAAGATTATCTATTCACTTGATATGGGTGCCCTGATAGCCGGTGCAAAGTATAAGGGAGAATTTGAGGAGCGATTGAAATCGGTTGTTAATGAAGTGATAAATGCCAATGGCGAAATTGTGCTCTTTATTGATGAAATACATACCCTGGTTGGTGCCGGTAAATCGGAAGGCGCAATGGACGCCGCAAATATTCTTAAACCTGCCCTGGCAAGAGGAGAGCTTAGGGCTATAGGTGCAACAACTTTCAATGAATACCAGAAATATTTTGAAAAAGATAAGGCTCTTGAAAGAAGATTCCAGGTTGTCATGGTAGATGAACCCGACAGGGAAGATACAATATCAATTCTGAGAGGTATACGCGAAAAATATGAGACCCATCATAAGGTTATAATAAGAGACGAGGCTATTATTGCTGCTGTCGACCTTTCGACCAGGTATATAACTGACAGATTTCTTCCCGATAAGGCAATAGATCTCATCGACGAAGCTGCATCAAGACTCAGACTTGAGATGAATTCCGTTCCTGATGAGATTGATGAAGCCAACAGGACTATAACCAGGCTTGAGATTGAAAAAGAAGCTGTACGAAGGGACGGCGATAAGGATAAGGAGGAACTTATTTCAAAAGAACTTGCCGAGATGCAGGCGAAACGTAATGAACTTAATGCTGCCTGGAATACCGAAAAAGAGATGATCAATAAGGTCCAGACAAAAAAGGAAGAAATTGAATCCCTTAAATTTGAAGCTTCACAGGCTGAAAGAGCGGGTGATTATGGAAAAGTTGCGGAAATAAGATACGGAAAGATATCAAAACTCGAACAGGAAATTGCCGCACTGAAAGATCAGGTAGGAGACAAGCGAAAGAAAGGATCTCTTGTAAGAGAAGAGGTAAGGTCGGAGGATATAGCAGAGATAGTCTCCAAATGGACAGGAATACCTGTGGCACGGATGCTGGAAGGTGAAAAAGAGAAACTGCTGAGATTAGAGGATGAGCTGCATAAAAGGGTCGTCGGTCAGGATGAAGCAATCAGGGCTGTTTCCGATGCCGTAAGACGTTCAAGGGCAGGTCTTCAGGATCATAAAAAACCTGTCGGATCATTCATTTTCATTGGTACCACAGGTGTTGGAAAAACAGAACTGGCACGGGCTCTCGCCGAATTCCTGTTCAACGATGAAAACCTTATGACACGTATCGATATGTCGGAATATCAGGAACGACATTCCGTGTCAAGGCTCATCGGGGCACCTCCCGGATATATCGGATATGACGAGGGAGGTCAGCTTACAGAAGCGGTAAGACATAAACCTTATTCGGTGGTATTGCTTGATGAAATTGAAAAAGCACATCCCGACCTGTTTAACCTTCTCCTGCAGGTGCTTGATGACGGCAGACTCACTGATAACAAGGGGAGAACAGTGAATTTCAGGAATGTAATAGTCATCATGACATCTAATATCGGATCAGATATAATCCGTGACAGAATGGAACAATGGAACAATAATATGCCTGAAAAGGAAGAGGATCATCTGAGAAAAGAGATATTTGGATTGCTGCGAAGATCCCTCAGGCCTGAATTCCTGAACAGGATTGACGAAATTGTAATGTTCCGCCCCCTGAATATTCAACAAATCAAAGAAATAGTAAAGATTCAGCTCGGCAACCTGAGAAAGATCCTTTCAGGATTTAACATGGAACTGGATGTGACAGATCAGGCTGTACAGTGGATCGCTGAACACGGATTTGATCCCCAGTCGGGGGCCAGACCGGTTAAACGTTTGATACAAAAAGAAATAGTAAATGAATTGTCTAAGGAGCTCATTGCAGGAAATATAACTAAAGACTCGGTGGTTAAAATATCTGTTGGGAACGACAGGCTTGAATTCAGACCGGCGGCCAAAAAGCAAAGCGAAGCTTCCGGCTAAATGATGAATGATCTGATACAATCTTCCAGATTATCAAAGATCTCGAAGACAGTATTAAGGTTAAGAGTCAGAAAAGCTTTTGATACCCGTGGCTCCGGACATGCAAACTTGAGGATCCCGTAATTGTTCTTTGCTGTTTTGAACACAGCCAGAAAACATCCGAATCCTGTACTGTCAATATATTGAATGCCTTTCAGATTGAGTATTACCCTTGGATGATTATTGTCAAGGACCCTGATTATTTCATTTTTCAGATCATCAGATGTAAGTGCGTCTATTCTGTCAGTATTGAAGGTTATGATATCAATCCTGTCCTGCCTGTCAATATTGATCATTCATTTTTTTATTAACCTTTTATTCACAAGATCATCGAGCTCTTTTACAGCTTCAAAAGTGTCATGGGCAAACCTGTTTATATATGATTCATACTTATCAGATTCAACCCCTTCCCTTGCCTGTAATTCAAAGGTTTTAAGAAGTGAGCCGAGATCATTCATCCCCATTATCAATACTGATGATTTAGCTTTGTGTGCAAGCAGACCCAGTGAATTATAGTCTTTTTTCTGAAGCAGGACTCTCATTTCCTTTTCTGTATCATCAACCTGGACCTTGAACAGATCAACCAGTTCTTTAACAATATCGGCATCCCCTGATGATACCGAATCCAGGTATTCAGGGTGGATATAAACATAATTCATGTGATCAGACAATTTAATAAAGTTTACAGATTTTGACAGTCACAAATATAAGACAAATTTTATCTAAACTGAATGACGTTTCACAATGATACTGATCAATTTTTTTGTAAACGGCAAATTAATACTAAATTTAAGGTGTGAAAAACTGCAATCTATGAAGAGCTTTTTTATTTCCCTTTTTGTTCTGCTGTTCCTGAACACCTCTATTACAGAGGCACAAACAGATGTTAAGATCCGGAAAAATGATTTTAAGACCGTTAAGGAAGGTTTCAGGGAGGCATGGAGCCATGTATCTGAGGGCGATGATTATTTCAAAGAGCGTTCCATATGGTATGGAAAAGCTTATGAGGAATACCGTAAAGCCCTGACTTATAACAGTGTAAATGCTGAACTGAATTACAAGACCGGTGTAGCTGCACTCTATTCTGATAACAAGGATGCTGCTGCCGGGTTTCTTTTAAAAGCACTGGAACAGAAAAGTGATCTGACCGATGATATTCTTCTGATGACCGGCAGGGCACTTCAGTATTCAGGTGATTATCATAAAGCAATAAATATGCTCAACGATTACCTGAATTCAACTGTAAGCAAAACCAGGAAAAGCGTATCGGATGCTTCAAAGTTTCTTGAAGAATGTAATTCTGCACTGATTATCGTCAAAGACACTCTGAGTGTCGATATTCTAAACGCAGGTACTAACATTAACTCATTTGCCGATGATTATTCTCCTGCTTTCTCATCAGACTTCAATTCACTCTATTTTGCAACACGGAGGGAAATAAAACGATCGAGTATTTCCCTCACGGACGGAAGGTTTGATGAAAATATTTTCTTTGCAGCAAGGGTGAATGGCGACTGGAATGTAGCTTCATCCGCTGTTGGCCCGATGAATACAGTCTATTGCGAATCACCCCTTTACCTGAGCCCGGCCGGTGATGAATTATATGTCTATACGGGATATCAGAACGGCGGCGATATCAGGTTGTCGGTTAAGAAAAACGGGATTTGGAAAAAGCCTGTTCCGGTTCAGTTCAATATTAATTCACGCGGTGCTGAAACATCACTCACATTTACCCCATCCGGCGATGAAGCATGGTTTGTTACAGACAGGGGTAAGAATTCTCTGGGTGGAAAAGATATTTATTTTGTAAAAAAGAGACCCGGGGATTTATGGACGAAACCACAAAATGCCGGCCCAAAAATAAATACTGCCTTTGATGAAGAATCAATAAGGTTTTCTGAACTTGGAGATACCCTGTGGTTCGGATCAAAAGGACATAATACGATTGGCGGATTTGATATCTTCTATTCAGTAAAAGATTCGTCCGGAAACTGGTCAGATGCAGTTAACATTGGTTTCCCGGTCAATACTCCGTGGGATGAACTGTTTTATGTGCCTGACAGGAGTAAGAAGAATTCATTCTTCCTGGTATCTGACAGGAAAGGAACAGCCGGTGGTCTGGATATTTTTCACGGACGGAAAATACATCGTGAAGTTTTTACAGAACCTGCTCCACCTGCCCCTCCTGATACCATTGTGCAGAAAATAATCGTTGAGTTATCTCCCGTCAGGCCGGATACAATTGTTGTTAAAGATACGGTTGTGGTGGTGAAAGAGGTTGCTCCGCCTCCTGTTGAACAACCGGAAGAGAAAGTTGTATATCTTGCAGGAACAGTTAAGGATTCCGAATCGGGCGATCCTGTCATGGCTAAAATAGATGTTATCGATATTTCTGCCGATATGGTTGCGGCAACCACTGCAAGCTCAGATATTGACGGTTCATACAGGATAAGACTTCCGGGAAGAAAATCTTATATGATAGACTTCCGCGGAAGCGGATTTCTTTCCGATATGAAGAAAATTGATATTCCGGAGGATTTTGCCGCGGATGTTTATAATCTGAATATGGATCTTGTCAAAGTTAAGGTCGGTAAGAAAGTGGTATTGAACAATATTCTCTTTCAGACAGGGAAAGCTGTTCTTACTGCTGGTTCCTATACAGAGCTTGACCGCCTGTTCGGAATACTTGGGGAAAATCCCCATATGCGTATCGAGATCAGCGGACATACGGATAACACCGGCAGCCTTGCCCTGAATTCGAAGCTGTCACAGGACCGGGCTAAGGCAGTCGTTGATTATCTTATTCAGAAGGGTATAGATCCCGGCCGTCTGGAATTCAGGGGATACGGACCTCAGCAACCTATCGCTGACAATACAACTGTTGAAGGCAGGGCAAAGAACAGAAGAGTTGAATTTAAAATATTGGAATTTTAAGGAATGAAAAATACCCCGTTTACAGCAATTCACCAGGCAGCAGGTGCCAGAATGGTCCCTTTTGCAGGTTATAACATGCCGGTTGAATATTCCGGTATTAATGATGAACATGTCAATGTAAGGGAGAGAGCAGGAGTCTTTGATGTATCTCATATGGGTGAATTCTATGTCACCGGCCCCAATGCATTGGATTATCTCCAGTACATAACTTCAAATGATGTATCGGCCCTTTATGACGGGAAAGTACAATATTCATGCTTTCCCAATGGCAAAGGAGGTATAGTGGATGATCTGCTTGTTTATCAGTATAACCGCGAAAAATATCTTCTGGTTGTCAATGCTGCAAATACAGAAAAAGACTGGAACTGGTGTGTGCAGAATGCGGGGGAATTCGGTATTGTTCCCGGAAAGGATCTGCTTAATGCTTCTGACGATATTGCCCAGCTGGCAATCCAGGGACCTCTGGCCATGCAGATCGTGGCAAAGCTTACAGATATACCGGTGAAAGATATGGAGTTTTATACCTTCGTTGAAACAGAAATTGCAGGTATTGGCAATGCCCTTCTTTCAACAACCGGATATACCGGAGCAGGAGGATGTGAGATCTATGTCAGTAATGAAGATGGACCCTCCCTGTGGAATGCAATATTTGAAGCAGGAAAGGAATCCGGTATAAAACCGGCCGGCCTTGGTGCGCGCGATACTCTCAGACTTGAAATGGGATACTGCCTTTACGGCAATGATATAAACGATGAAACCTCTCCCATTGAAGCAGGACTGGGTTGGATTACAAAATTCTCCGATTCAAAAAGCTTTATTGATAAAGAGCTTCTGCTGAAACAGAAAAATGAAGGTGTCGAAAAACGTCTTAAGGGTTTCATACTGCTGGACAGGGGTATTCCCAGGCAGCATTACGAAATAGCCGATGCTTCAGGCAATGTTATCGGAGAAGTTACTTCCGGGACCATGTCCCCTGTTCTGAAACAGGGTATAGGAATGGGTTACCTTGCAAAAGGATTCTGGAAGCCTGACACTGAGATATTTATCAGGATCAGAAACAAAGACCTCAGGGCAAAGGTTGTTAATCCTCCTTTCATTAAATAAAGAGTTGGCAACCCGATGCACCATTGTGTTGTTTTGCCACTGAGCCGTTGCACCACTGTACCATTGCGCAGCTTCTCCGTTGTGTCACTGAACCGAAGAACCTTTGAACCTGATATTGCCGAAAATGGAAAAAAGAAAACTCGAAACATGTTTTTCTCCTGCATTATATGAACCTGAACTGCATACAGATTCAATTGTTGTGATCATCGATATCCTGAGGGCTACATCATCTATATGTACTGCTTTTGAGAACGGTGCCGTTTCAATGATACCTGTTGCCGGCATCGAAGAAGCACGGGAATACAAGGAGAAAGGATTCTTAGTGGCTGCAGAACGCGACGGGATAATCCTTGACTTTGCCGATCTGGGCAATTCACCCTATAATTTTTCACGTGAAAACGTTGAAGGAAAAACCATCGTCTACAGCACTACAAATGGTACAGGAATCATTAAAATGGCCGCATCAGCCTCTGCCATTGTGATAGGTTCATTCCTGAATATAAGTTCTCTTGCTGAATGGCTCAGTTCTCAGAAAAATGATGTTATGCTCTTTTGTGCAGGATGGAAAAACAGATTCAATCTCGAGGATTCAATCTGTGCAGGAGCTTTGGCAGAACGACTTATGGAGACCTCACTATATTCAACCATCTGCGATTCCACCATTGCTGCACTCGACCTGTGGTCCCTTGCAAAGAAGGATCTCCGGGAATATATAAACAAAGCCGCCCATCGTGCAAGGCTGAAGAAAAACGGACTGGACGATTGTATTGATTTTTGCCTTACCCCCGATTATACCAGAAAGATACCCTTTGTTAACAATGGGGTTCTTGCTGCTGATATCTCATGATCTTTCAGTTTTATTGCTGTTCGGTTTTCTTTTAAAAGCCTTTTGTTATTTTTACATTCTGAAGTGGCACAAATTAACTGTTAAATATACCAATCATGAAAAAACACAACTTTTACGCAGGACCTTCAATTCTTCCGCAATACACTATCGACAAAAGCATTGAAGGTATAAAGGATTTTGCAGGTACGGGATTGTCGGTTCTTGAGATATCCCACCGGAGTAAGGAGTTCATTGCATGTATGAACAATGCCATAGCACTTGTCAGAGAGCTTCTGGATGTTCCTGCAGGCTACCAGGTTATCTTCCTGGGCGGTGGTGCCAGCATGCAGTTTGCAATGGTACCTATGAACCTTATGAATAAAAAATCTGCCTACCTCGTAACCGGTGAATGGGCAACAAAAGCATTTAAGGAAGCAAAGATTTATGGAGAAGCCGTTGAAGTGGCTACATCAAAAGATAAAAATTTCAGCTATATACCAAAGAATTACAGCGTACCTTCCGATGCGGATTACTTTCATATTACAACAAATAATACAATCTATGGAACAGAGCTGAAAAAGGATCCCGATGTATCTGTGCCTCTGGTTGCAGATATGTCATCCGATATTTTCAGCCGCCCGGTCGAGGTCTCGAAATACTCGGTAATCTATGCCGGTGCACAGAAAAACCTTGCTCCTGCAGGTGTGGCTGTGGTTATTATCAGGGAAGATGTACTGGGAAAAGTATCCAGACCTGTTCCTACCATGCTTGATTACAGAACACATATCAAGGCAGAATCAATGTTCAATACGCCTCCGGTATTTACAGTTTTTGCTGCAGAACAGACTCTTAAATGGCTGAAAGACCTTGGCGGGCTTAAAGTTATGCAGAAGCTTAACATCGAAAAAGCACAGTTGCTTTATGATGAAATTGACAGAAATAAATTATTTGTACCGACTGTAAATGATCCGGACGACCGTTCTGTGATGAATATCTGCTTTGTAATGGCTGCCGAATACAAGGAACTTGAACAGCCTTTCCTTGAATTTGCCAAGTCGAAGGGAATGATAGGTATTGCCGGCCATCGTTCAGTAGGTGGTTTCAGGGCATCTACCTATAATGCTCTTCCTTTAGAAAGTGTTCAGGCTCTCATTAGTACTATGAAGGAGTTTGAGATGTCACACTAAAAGAAAAATCATGAAAATTCTGGTTGCTACAGAAAAGCCTTTCGCGGCAATAGCCGTGAAACAGATACGGGAGGTGCTCGACGAAGCTGGATATGATATTTCTATACTGGAAAGCTATAAGGATGTATCAGACCTGCTTGCTGCTGTTGCTGATGCCGATGCATTGATAGTCCGGAGCGATCTTGTAACATCTCAGGTACTTAACGCTGCAAAAAGGCTGAAAATTGTAGTCCGGGCAGGAGCAGGTTATGATAACCTTGATCTTCAGACCTGTTCGGAACGAAACGTGGTGGCTATGAATACCCCGGGACAGAACTCGAATGCTGTTGCCGAACTTGCATTCTCAATGATGCTTTACCAGGCCAGGGGAGGTTTTGGGGGAGGAAGCGGTACCGAACTGAGAGGAAAAACACTGGGACTTCATGCTTTCGGAAATGTTGCCAGATATATGACTGAAATTGCAGGAGGTTTCGGTATGTCAATAAGCGCCTTTGATCCTTTCGTAAATGATGAAGTGTTTTCAGAATTCAAAGTAAAAAGGTGTAATACTCCCGAAGAACTTTTTTCCTCCTGCCAGTATGTCTCTCTTCATATCCCCGCAAACGATAAAACACGGAAATCTGTTGGATATGATATTCTCAGCATGATGCCGGCTGGTGCAGTTCTTATAAATACAGCCAGGAAAGAGATAATTGATGAGGACGGACTTCAGAAAATCTTCGCGGAACGGCCCGATTTTAAATACCTTTCAGATGTCGCTCCTGAATGTGCACAATTATTTGAGGAGAAATACAAGGGAAGATTCATATTTACCTCGAAAAAAATGGGAGCACAGACCGCAGAAGCAAATATTAATGCAGGAGTGGCAGCTGCAAGACAGATAGTCGATTATTTTAAAACAGGTAACGAAAAATTCAGACTGAACAAATAGAATTTTACTGGTAATTAATGGCAATAATAAAACCTTTCAAAGGACTCAGACCTCCCCGTGAAATAGCACAGGATCTGGCCTGTCTTCCTTACGATGTCATGAGCACAGAGGAGGCAGTCGAAATGGCAAAAGGCAAAGAGTGTTCTCTTCTGCATATAACAAGAGCGGAGATAGACCTGCCTCCGGGAACAGATGTTCATTCAGAGGAAGTATACAAGAAGTCGGTCAGCAATTTTACACTTTGGCAAAAGAAAGGGTGGCTGATACCGGAAGAACAAACTGCATATTATATCTATGCTCAAACAATGGCTGGAAGAACACAATATGGCATTGTGGGTTGTGCATCGGTTGATGATTACCTTAACGGGATGATAAAAAAGCATGAACTTACACGTCCCGATAAAGAACAGGACAGAATGGTGCATATAAGGGCCAATAACGCAAATATTGAACCCGTATTTCTTACTTATCCTCCCGTTAAGGAACTTGATGATATTGTAAGGAAAATCATTAAAAAGGAAGAACCGGAATATGATTTTACGGCAGAGGACGGATTCGGACATCATTTCTGGGTTGTGCGAAATACTGAAACAGTCAGCCGTATACAGGATATCTTCAGGGAAAAAGTACCTTATACTTATGTTGCTGACGGACATCACAGAACAGCTGCTGCAGCTCTTGTCGGCAAAGAAAAAAGAGAAAAGAATCCTTTCCACAATGGCAGTGAAGAGTATAACTTCTTCCTTGCAGTTCATTTTCCCGCAGATCAGCTGAGAATAATCGATTATAACCGCACAATTAAAGATCTTAACGGTTTGTCAATCAAGGAATTTCTTACAAAACTGGAAAGCGGATTCAAAATCAGGAAGAAGGGTGCAAAGATTTATAAACCCAGGCGGCTTCATAATTTCTCAATGTACCTCGATGGCAACTGGTATAGTCTTACCGCAAAGAAAGGGACCTATGATGATAACGATCCGATAGGAATACTGGATGTGACCATCCTTACAAACCAGGTGTTAGCTCCGATACTTGATATTCAGGACCTGAGGAGGTCCAAACGAATTGATTTTGTCGGAGGGATACGTGGACTGGGAGAGTTGAAGAAAAGAGTTGACAGCGGTGAAATGAAGGTCGCATTCGCGCTGTATCCTGTTTCAATGAAACAGCTGATCAGTATTGCTGACTCAGGTAATATTATGCCCCCGAAAACAACATGGTTTGAACCAAAGCTGAGGAGTGGACTCGTTATCCATCTTCTGGAATAGAAGCTTATTGAATGTCCGGTAATTCCGGATCAGATATAAAATAAACAGACTAAAAAAGGGAAACGGAAGCAAAAAGACCGAATTTTTGTTCATGTTCTGTTTTCAGATTCTTTATATATGTTGTGATCCTATGTCATTGATCCCGGATAATATAATTTCCCTGAAACAACAGATACCTTCACACGTTAAGCTGGTGGCAGTTTCAAAGACAAAGCCTGCAGAAGATATCCTTGAAGCCTATAATACAGGACACAGGATCTTCGGAGAAAACAGGGTACAGGAACTGCTTTCAAAAAAAGATCAGTTGCCACCTGATATTGAATGGCACCTTATCGGACATCTGCAGACAAACAAAGTAAAATACATCGCAGCATACATCAGTATGATACAGTCGGTCGATTCCTTTAAGCTCCTGAAGGTGATCAATACCGAAGCCTGGAAACGCAACAGACAGATTGATTGTCTCCTTCAGTTTTACATTGCATCAGAAGAAACAAAATCGGGCTTCAATATGGGTGAAGTAACGGAGATGCTTGATTCTCCGGAATACAAGACTATGAAAAACGTCAGAATATGCGGAGTAATGGGGATGGCAACATTTACTGATGATCAGGAACAGGTCAGGAAGGAATTCAGGTATCTGTCAGACTGTTTCCGAAAACTGAAAAACTCATATTTTTCAGGAACCGGTTATTTCAGTGAAATTTCGATGGGCATGTCAGGAGATTACAGGATAGCTATTGAGGAAGGAAGCACAATAATAAGGATTGGAAGTATTATATTTGGCGAACGTAAGAAGTTTTAATTTAATAATTGGCAAATGGGCAAATTATCTGTAAAATATCTCGGGCTTGATCTCAGAAGCCCTCTTATTGTGAGCAGCAGCAGGCTGACTTCAAGTCTGGAACATCTGCGGGAAGCTGAGGATAATGGTGCCGGCGCAGTGGTCCTTAAATCATTGTTTGAAGAACAGATCGATCATTATATTCATGCAATACCGGATGCAACAAGCTATCCGGAGGCTGACGATTATGTTTCTTATTATATGAGATCAAATACGGTTGAAGAATATCTTAACCTGATCAGAAAGGCTAAAGATAATCTTTCAATTCCTGTCATTCCGAGCATAAACTGTTATACATCAGGAGGATGGACCAGTTTTGCCAGAAACATTGCCGAGGCCGGTGCTGATGCAATTGAAATAAATGTGTTCTTTATGCCGGTCGACAGGAAAAAAAGTGCCGCAGAATCCGAAAAGATCTATCTTGAGCTTATTGAGAAACTTAAAAAAACGGTCACTATACCGGTTGCAGTTAAGATAGGTTTCAGGTTTTCAAATATCCTTAACATAATTGATCAGTTTTATGTAAGAGGTATCGCGGGCGTTGTGATGTTCAACAGGTTTTATGAGCCGGATATAGACCTTGACAGGATAGATATCATACCTGCCCCGGTATTCAGCAAAGAGGAAGAAATGAGGTATGTTCTGAGGTGGATCGGTATGGCAAGTGCACAGGATATTAAAATCGATATCTCCGCATCAACCGGAGTTCACAGCGGAAAAGATGCCATAAAATATCTCCTGGCAGGAGCGAATTCAGTTCAGGTCTGTTCCGTTCTTTATAAAAATGGTATGAATTTCCTTCAGACAATGAACCGCCAGATAGAAGAATGGATGGAAACAAAAGGATTCGGATCGGTCTCTGATTTCAGGGGAAGGCTGAATTACCGTAATTATACAAAGCCGGTTGTTTACGAACGTACACAGTTTATGAAATATTTTGCCTCGGAAGACTGAGACCAAAATGATTCCCACTTTGAAGTATAACCTCTTTGTTTTCCCCCTTTGAAGCCATAACGTCTTTATTTTTCACCCTTTGAAGGCATAACCTCTTTAGTTTTCCCCCTTTGAAGTATAACCTCTTTGTTTTCCCCCTTTGAAGCCATAACGTCTTTATTTT
>CAYQZL010000073.1:0-20901 GCA_964421975.1 uncultured Rikenellaceae bacterium | reverse complement strand
ATTACCACAAAGGAACACAAAGGTTATCACAAAGGAACACAAAGGTTATCATAAAGGAATACAAAGGTTATCACAAAGGAACACAAAGGAATGGCAATTGACATTAAAATTGTAATTGATCCCGCGGATTTGTTCATAAAAAATCTGTGAATACGTTTTGTTTTAAGTATAAACCAGACAATGAACCTGTTAAGCGGATAGCAAGGTTCTTTAATCAGTTTGTTCCCTTCTCTTATCCTGTGTTTCATGTCTTCAATCCTGATCACAATCCCTGCGATCTGATCAATTGTTACAGGTTTATCTTCATATTTGCAGCTGTCTCCCCTGGTATGGTATAAAACCTGATCACCTTTGTTTTCTGTCCTTACAAGCCTGTGAACAACAAATCCGGATTCTCTTTTCCATGCAATGATATGCCCCGGGATAATATCGTCATATTCTTTCAGAGGCTGTATAAAGATAGTTGTTCCGGGTTTGATTGAAGGGTACATACTGTAACCATCCGCCTTTATTTTAAGTATTGTCCCTTCGGCAAGAAGTGAAAAGCCCAGGTCCCTTATAATATTATGATCTTCATTTGTCTTATTCATGTTGAAGAATGTAATCGATTATGGCTTTATCGGGCCGGAACCGGAGGTTATAAACCGGAACTGATGTACAGATCTTTACTGCTGAGCTGAGCATCTTTTTTATTATTACTTCGCTCCAGTTATGCTGAATGCAGTTTGATATCAATAAAGTAATTGCAGCAGCTCCCTTAAGAGGTAATATGCTGTTTTCAGTTCCATGGTCGATCAGGAAGATGCTGTCGATACGTGATTCGCGTGATTGATCATTCCTGTAGACGGGAGTGTTGTACATCGAATACCCGGAGTCTGTTTTTCTGATAATCAGCCTGTCGTCGTGTATTATACGTGCTCCTTTATTAACCCATAATCCGGCCATGGTTGTTTTTCCCTTACCGGAAATACCGCTGAAAATGTAACCTTTACCTTCATAACTGACTCCCGAAGCATGGATCATTATATCACCCTTTATAACTGTGAGGTAATATAATATCAATCCGTCGAGGGGATATTCCATCGGATCGAAAGATTTGCCGGGATTATATATCAGTAAATCCCATTCCCTTTTATGAAGAGAAAATTTCAGTAAAGCTGACTTTTCTTCATCCTGTCCGGGGAATGTAACTGAAATGAACAGATCATCAAGATACTGAAAAACGCTCCAGAAATCATCGGATTTTTTAACCCTGGTATTGCCGATCTCTTCAACATAGGGTGCATCAAAAACTTTTACTGCATTCTCAGGCAGGTTTATCTTCCCGGATTGAATTTTTATCAGGAAGTCATATTTATTTTCTGTGGAAATATATTTGCTGAATCGTTGAGAAGGTATAATATCCGTTTTGTCCAGGGTATTCTCAAACCTTATTTTATAACCGGCGATATTTAAATTATACATTCTCATCAATAACTTTCTTTTTTAACCACGAAGAGCACAAAGTTCGCACGAAGAGCACAAAGGGTCTTGCGGGCAGCGCTAACAAGCTGGTTCACTGATCTTCAATAATGAGGTAATTTCTCATATTATCAATAAAGGAAAAAACATCCCCGGTTGCGGTACTGATGTCGGTATCATATTTATTGACTACCGCATTTATCAGTTCTTCAATATTATTTTTACCGTCGATACGTTCCCATATAAAAGCGCCGGTCTCATTAAGAGTATAGACACTGGTCATATCGGCAATATTGTTTGTAACCGGGACAAGCACACATTCATTGCCTGTTTTTCTTGTGACTATTTTTTCAGAGCGTACCGGGACTGACTTCAGGTTCATCATATTTGCACATTAATATTTCAAATGTATTAAATTTAAGATTACTTTTTCCTTTGTAATTAAGATGGAACAGACGGCTATGATCCTTCTGCCTGGTTAATGACAGACAGAAACTATGGAATTATTCAGATGTGATGGTTGTGAAGTTAATTTCTAAAAGTTCAGAGTTGCTGAGAATGCGGGAAGAAAATCAATACGTTTTCCAGGATGAGAAAAGGCATATGAACCTATTTTCTTATTCAGGAGCAGATTTTGAGGCATTATATTTATATTCCATTTAGGTTTTTTAAGATTCCCGGCAAATGTAAGACTATTGTTTTTCCTGTAGATCCCAATCATTATTGAATATGCGGTGAGGCCTGTTAAATAAGAGACAGTATAATATGGAAACATTGATTCAGGAGTGAATAGTGATACAAATCCCAGGCCAACAGCTTCTCCTCCTGCTGTAGCCAGGGCAATATTAAGTCCCTGCTGAATGGACAATTTTGTATCCCTGGTAAGAAGATGACCTGCAATAGTTCCAGTCAGGGCTCCGGCAGCCAGGCGTTCCACAAGTTTCTTATAGACCGGATCCTGTTCCATCCTCCAATATTCAGCTGCAGTATTTTTTTGTCCTGATATTTGTGTAAATGAAAAAAGTGCACATCCGATTATGATAAACATTATTTTTTTCATTGTTCTTCCATAATTATTTTCCCCTGTACAAAGTTTCCATATAAGCGGAATACTCAATTCTTTATCAAATTTAAGATAATCAAATCCCAAAGTCAAGTATCCTTTTTGTACCTTCGCAAAAATTTAAAAAATGAGCAGGAAGGGCAGGGGGAAGAAGAAATCCGGGATCTCCGGAGAGCAGTTAAAAGACCAGATACTTTCAATTCTTTCAAGGAATCCAAAACAGGGATTTAATTATAAGCAAATAGCCAAACGCCTGAATATCAATGATCCCGCAGAAAGACAGATGATCTCTGAAATAATGCGGAACCTTAAAAAACAGGAGATTGTCGAAGAGATATATCAGGGTAAATACAGGACAAAGATAGTTCATGCCTATGTGACCGGTACAGTCGATATGACACGGATGGGTTATGGTTTTGTTACAGGTGAGGATATAAAGGAAGATATTTTCGTATCGGCAAGGAATCTTAAGACAGCCCTTCACGGTGATAAGGTAAAAGTCTGGTTATATGCCCGCAGAAAAGGGGCAAGACCTGAGGGAGAAGTTGTTGAGATAATTGAAAGATGGCGCAATTCATTTGTCGGGACCATTGAAGTATTACCGGGCTTTGCATTCCTTATTCCCGACAATAAGAACATGCCCTTTGACCTGTTCATTCCTCTTTCAAAGCTGAATGGTGCAAAGCAGGGACAGAAAGCTGTTGCAAAGGTCGTCGAGTGGGATCCGAATTCCAAGAATCCTGTCGCCGAGGTCATAAATGTACTTGGCGATCCGGGATTACATGAAACAGAGATACATGCAATACTTGCTGAGTTTGAGCTGCCATATCATTTCCCGGAGGAAGTAACAAAGGATGCTGAGGCAATACCGGCGGAAATAACTGAAAATGATATAAGAGGCAGAAGGGATTTTCGTTCCGTACCAACGTTTACCATTGATCCCGCTGATGCGAGGGATTTTGATGATGCTCTGTCTCTCAGGAAGCTTGATAGCGGCAACTGGGAAGCCGGAATACATATTGCCGATGTCACTCACTATGTAAGACCTGATTCAATCACTGAGGCAGAGGCAAAACAGAGGGCAACATCAGTTTACCTTGTCGACAGGGTTGTTCCAATGCTGCCCGAAAGGCTGTCAAATCATATCTGTTCCCTTAATCCGGGGGAAGACAAGCTGACTTATTCGGCTGTTTTTGAGTTGAATGAGAAAGCGGAGGTCCTTCAGGAGTGGTTTGGCAGGACCATAATCAATTCTGACAGGCAGTTTTCATATGCTGAAGCACAGAAAGTGATCGATAACGGTGACGGTCCGATGAAAGATCAGGTACTTGTCCTTCATGATCTTGCTCAGAAAATAAGGAAAAGAAGGTTTTCTGCAGGCTCATTTGCATTTGAGAAGGTTGAAGTCAAATTTGACCTGGATGAGAACGGGAAACCTATTGCAATAAAATTCCGCGAGATGGGAACTGCCAACCAGCTTATAGAAGAATTCATGCTTCTGGCAAACAGAAGAGTTGCCGAGCTGGTTGGGAAAAAGCTTAAGGGAAAGACATTTGTCTACAGGATCCATGACAAGCCTGATCCGGAAAAAATAGCAAATTTCAGTCAGTTCATTAAACGTTTTGGTTATAAGCTTGATGGTGATGATACAACACCACTTCCAAAGTCAATGAACAGACTTCTGACATCTGTTGCCGGGAAGAAAGAACAGAATATAATCGAAACACTTGCACTGAGGGCAATGGCAAAAGCTGTTTATTCAACAGATAATATAGGTCATTACGGACTTGCATTCAAACATTATACTCATTTTACTTCTCCCATCAGACGGTATCCTGATATGATGGTTCACAGGTTGCTTTCTTCATATCTGAATGGTGAGAATCCCGGAGGTAAGGAGAAATACGATAAACTGAGCGATCATTCATCCAAAATGGAAAGGCTGGCTGCCGAAGCTGAGAGAGCATCCATAAAGTATAAGCAGGTAGAGTTTATGAGTGACAAGACAGGAAGAAGATATGAAGGCGTCATATCAGGTGTTACCGAGTGGGGGATCTATGTGGAGATTATTGAGAACCAGTGTGAAGGGATGGTCAATATCAGGGAACTCGGGGATGACTATTATGAATATGATGAGGATAATTATTGTCTCAGGGGCCGGTCAACCGGTAAGGTTTATACTCTCGGGGATAAGGTTACAATAGAGGTAGTGAAAGCTGATCTTCAGAAGAAGCAGCTGGATTACAGGATGGTTTAACTTTTATATATCTGCGTTTATCAGTTCCAATAATTTTCCGATGGCTTCTTCTTCGGGAACATTTTTGTAAACAGGGACCATTCCCCTGTAAATATGTACTTTCCCTTCACCGGCTCCCACATAGCCATAATCAGAGCCTTCCATCTCACCGGGGCCGTTTACTATACAGCCCATTACTGCAATCTTTAATCCTGTAAGATGTGAGGTAGCCTTTTTCACCTTTTGAACAGCATCCTGAAGATTGAATTTTGTCCTTCCGCAGGTCGGGCATGAGATATAACGGTTACGGGTTATCCTTGCTTCGGTAGCCTGAAGTATTGAGTATGAGAGTTCCTTCAGCTTTTCTCCCTGAACCTTCCCTCGGTTTGTCAGGCAGATACCTTCCGGCTGTCTCAGAATGAAATATCTTCCAAGCAGAACAGCTGCATCAATAGAGAGTTTCACCGGATCGTCTTCATCAAAAATTGGATTGAGGTAGTCAATTCTGTCCGGCTTATCTGGCAGAAAAGGAGGTGAATTGAAATTGAAGATAAGCATCTTTCCCTTAAAAGGCGTATTATCTTCCTTCAGGTAACGACCTTCATTATAGGTAATGACTTCCGGTTTATAAAGGCTATCCCTTTTTTTAAAGTCCTGAAAGGGAACAGGATTTTTTATCCTGCCACGCGGACCGCAAAGGAAATTCACTATTTCTTTTGCTACCGGTATTTCTTTTTCAGGATCCTCCGACAGGGAAACCCTTATTGTATCGCCAATACCTTCAGACAGCAATGCTCCGATCCCTGCGGCTGATCTCACCCTTCCATCCTCGCCTTCACCGGCTTCGGTAACTCCCAGATGTATGGGATATGAAAGTCCGTTCTCCTGCATCTTTTTTACGAGCAATCTGTTGGATTCAACGAGTATACGTGTATCTGAAGATTTGACTGACAGCACAAGCTTATTGAAATTCTCGGAACGGAAGATGTTAATGAATTCAAGGGCCGATTGTACCATTCCTTCGGGTGTATTCCCGTAGCGTGTCATAATCCGGTCAGAAAGAGAGCCGTGATTTATACCGACACGTATAACAGTGTTGTTATCAATACAGATTTTAATAAGGGGAAGGAGTCTTTCGTGTATTCTTTCCAGTTCTTCGTTATATTCCCTGTCGTTAAGTTCATTTTTGATGAATGTAGCACGTTTATCGGCATAATTACCAGGGTTTATCCTGACTTTCTCCACTATTTTTGCGGCGGTTTCGGCTGCGGCAGGATTGAAATGTATATCGGCGATGAGTGGTGTATCAAATCCGGCATTTCTGATCTCCCTTTTTATATTTTCGAGATTACGGGCTTCTTTTACACCCTGTGCTGTCAGCCTGACCAGATCGGCACCGGCTTCAATTATTCCAAGGCATTGTTCAACAGATGACTTTGTATCATTTGTGTCGGTGTTTGTCATCGACTGGATACGGATGGGGTGGTGGCCTCCGAGGGGGAGGATCCCTGCATGTACAATTGCGGATTTATACGTCAATCCCTCTCCCATGTTACACCCTCTTTAGTATCATTAATCACAATCCCCGCCTTCTTCAGTTCATTCCTGATATGATCCGATACTGCCCATTCCTTTTTGTTCCTGGCATCCTGCCGCAGGCCGATGATAATGTTCATAAGATCCGATGTGAGCTTTTCATTGCCTTCTCCTGCCGTTTCGTCTTTCAGTCCCAGTATATCGGAAACAAATATATTGAAGAGTGACTGTAAATCTTCGAGATCACTTTTACTGATCCTGTCTGTTCCGTCATTTACCGAGTTGATATATTTTACACCTTCAAACAGTTGAGCAAGAAGAAGAGGTGTATTAAGGTCATCATTCATAGCATCATACATTCCTTTTCGCAAAGAAGCTATATCCACCGTCGAATCTGATGACGGTTTCAGGCTAAGGAGTGTCTGAACTGCTTTCATCAGTTTCCGTAATCCTTTTTCAGCAGCTATGAGGGCTTCATTTGAGAAATCGACAGTGCTCCGGTAATGTGCGGTAAGGATGAAAAAGCGGATGGTCATGGGGCTGTAGGCCTGTTGAAGAAGAGGATGATCGCCCGTGAAAAGCTGGTCGAGGGTTATGAAATTTCCCAGCGATCTGGCCATTTTCTGACCATTAATGGTGATCATGTTATTATGCATCCAGTATCTGACCGATTCCTGTCCGAGAGCAGCAGTTGACTGTGCTATTTCACATTCATGATGCGGGAATTGAAGATCCATGCCACCTCCGTGAATATCGAAGACTTCACCAAGATATTTCGTACTCATTGCTGAACATTCAAGATGCCAGCCGGGAAAACCAATGCTCCATGGTGATGGCCATCTCATTATATGTTCGGGTGTGGCTTTTTTCCAGAGGGCAAAATCGAAGGGATTACGCTTTTCATCAATCCCTTCAATTGAACGGGTGTTTTGCTGTAGCTCTTCCAGAATCCTTCCCGAAAGCTTTCCGTATTTGAATTTCTCATTATATTTCAGAACATCGAAATAAACCGAACCATTTATTTCATAGGCATATCCCGCATCGAGGATCTTTTTGATCATCTCTGTCTGTTCAATTATATGTCCGGATGCCCGTGGCTCAATTGATGGAGGCAATGTGTTCAGCTGTTCCATGTTCTTCAGGAAGGTATTCAGATATTTCTGGACAACTTCCATCGGCTCAAGATGTTCCAGCCGTGCCTTTTTTTCGATCTTGTCTTCTCCTTCATCAGCATCATTTTCAAGATGTCCCACATCCGTTATATTACGCACATACCGTACCTGATATCCGAGATGAAGCAGATAGCGGTACAACAGATCGAATGTTATCGCCGGACGGGCATGTCCGAGATGGGCATTACTGTAAACCGTCGGACCACAAACATATAGTCCGGTAAACGGGGGATGCAGAGGACTGAACAACTCTTTGCTTCTTGAAAGGCTGTTGTATATATAAAGATCATTTTGCATGCAGTACGGAATTTAACAGTGCAAAAATACTATAAAAATGTTACAGGTCACAAACACACAAACACACTAAGATTCATAAAGCTGTGAAAGAACTGCGGCCGGAGGATCTGATCTTTCAAAAATCCTTTATATCTTTGATTCAGAAAAAAAAGACTCATTCCGGAAAATGGAAACACTTCATCTTAAAAGAAGAATTCATGAAATGCCTCAACTGCCTATGGGCATGTGCAGGTGATGAAGTATTAATTTGTTTAAATTTGCAGCCTGAATTTTACACTTATAACATCAGCGGAATCATTCCATAATGTTTTATTTATTTAATTATTAATGACATATATTTTAAAATGAAATATTCACCTGAAGATATTATCAAAAAAAAGATCCTCATCCTGGATGGTGCTATGGGAACAATGATCCAGAAGCACAATTTAAAGGAAGAGGATTACAGGGGAATCCTGTTCAGGGACCACCCCCTGCCCCTGAAGGGTAACAATGATATCCTGAATATCACCAGTCCTGACATTATCAGGAAGATACATCTCGATTACCTTGAGGCGGGAGCAGACATCATTTCTACTAATACCTTTAATGCTAACCGTATTTCCCAGGCCGATTACGGAATGGGAGATCAGGTATACAGAATGAATTTTGAAGCTGCCCGTAGAGCACGGGAGGCAGTATCAGCATTTGAGAACAATGCAGAACCTCAGGAGCACTTCATTGCAGGATCTGTAGGTCCGACGAACCGTACAGCGTCAATGTCGGCCGATGTAAATGATCCGGGTGCGCGTTCCGTCACTTTCGATGAGCTTGCCGAAGCATATGCCGGACAGGTAAAAGGGCTTATTGACGGTGGTGTACATATACTGCTGGTTGAAACAGTATTTGATGTGTTGAACTGCAAGGCAGCTCTATATGCAATCGGGAATATTTTTGAAGAAAAGGGAATAAGCCTGCCGGTAATGGTTTCCGGAACGATAACTGATGCCAGCGGCAGGACCCTGACCGGACAGACCCTTGAGGCATTTCTTGTTTCGGTCTCACATTTCCCACTTTTCAGTATAGGACTTAACTGTGCACTTGGAGCTGAGCAGCTCAGACCATTTATACAGGAACTGTCGGGTAAAACGGGATTTTATGTATCCGCTCATCCGAATGCCGGCCTGCCTGATCAGTTCGGGGAATATAACCAGTCGGCTGATTTCATGGCTTCAGTCATTGAGGAATTCATGAAAGAAGGATGGGTCAATATTGCAGGCGGATGCTGTGGTACGACTCCTCTTCATATCAGGAAAATCGCGGAATTATCGAAGAAATACAGTCCAAGACAAAAACCTGATATTAATAAATATACTAGACTGAGCGGACTTGAAGCGCTGACAATTACTCCTCAAACCAATTTTGTGAATATCGGTGAACGTACCAATGTATCCGGTTCACTGAAATTTGCCAGGCTTATAAAGGAAGAGAAGTATGGTGAAGCTCTCACCATTGCACGTAACCAGGTGGAAGGCGGTGCCCAGATCATAGATATATGTATGGACGAAGCCATGCTTGATTCCGAAAAAGCAATGGTGAAATTTGTAAATCTTATCATGGCTGAACCTGATATAGCAAAGCTGCCGTTGATGATCGATTCCTCAAAATGGAGCGTCATTACTGCTGCCTTGAAATGTATCCAGGGTAAATCGGTTGTCAATTCAATAAGTCTTAAGGAAGGAGAAGAAGTCTTTCTCAGTCATGCCCGTGAAATACGTAAATACGGGGCGGCTGCTGTCGTAATGCTTTTCGATGAGAAGGGACAGGCCGATACTTATGAAAAGAGAATTGAAGTTGCTGAGAGGTCGTACCGGCTGCTTGTTGATAAGATAGGCTTCCCTCCTGAAGATATAGTTTTCGATCCCAATGTTCTTGCAGTTGCAACAGGAATTGAGGAACATAATAATTATGCAGTCAATTTTATCAGAGCAACAAAATGGATAAAGGATAATCTTCCTTATGCGAAGGTTAGTGGCGGAATAAGCAATCTGTCGTTCTCATTCAGGGGAACAGATAAAGTCAGGGAAGCCATGCATTCTGTTTTTCTTTACCATGCAATTAACGCGGGCCTCGACATGGCGATAGTGAATCCCGGCATGTTACAGGTATATAGCGAGATAGATCCCGATCTGCTTCAGATGACAGAGGATGTCATTCTGAACCGGAGGAAAGATGCCACTGAAAGGCTTGTTAAGTTTGCCGAAGGAATAAAGAGTGCAGGAAAGAAAGAAGAAAAAAGTGATGAATGGCGTAATCTTCCTGTTACCGAGCGGATCAGGCATGCGCTGGTAAGAGGTCTTGATGAACATATTGAGCAGGATGTGGAAGAAGCACGTTTACTCTATTCAAGATCTATTGAGCTTATCGAAGGACCGCTGATGGGAGGAATGAATGAAGTCGGCGACCTGTTCGGTTCGGGCAAGATGTTCCTGCCTCAGGTGGTGAAAAGCGCAAGGGTGATGAAAAAAGCCGTATCCAGGCTCGCTCCATATATTGAACAGGAAAGCAGGAATGAGGAGAAGAAAAACGCCGGTAAGATCGTTCTTGCAACGGTTAAGGGAGATGTACATGATATTGGTAAAAACATTGTTGGAGTTGTTCTTTCGTGTAATAGCTACCAGGTCACGGACCTCGGAGTAATGGCTTCTTCGGATAAAATTATCGATACGGCACTGGATGAAAAGGCCGATTTCATTGGATTGAGCGGACTTATTACACCATCGCTTGAAGAGATGGTCCATGTGGCTTCCGAAATGGAAAGGCGAAAAGTGACGATGCCGCTACTTATCGGAGGTGCAACAACATCGGAAATACACACTGCGGTAAAAATATCACCTAAATATTCGGGTCCTGCAATTTATGTGCGGGATGCATCTAAGGCTGCAGGAGTTCTCTCTTCGCTTTTGAAGGAAGACAAAGCACAATATGTTTCTTCATTAAATGAGAAGTACGGAAAGCTGAGGGAAGAACATACATTGCGGACCAGGGAAAGGAAGCTCCTCACAATTGATGATGCCAGGAAAAACAGACTTATGACAGACTGGAAATCCCATAAGCTCTTCCGGCCGCTGAACCCGGGATATCATATACTGGATGAGATCGATCTCATTGAGCTGACAAAGTATATTGACTGGACATTCTTTTTCTTTGGATGGAAGCTTTCGGGAAAATATCCGGCTATTCTGAGCGATCCTGTCAAAGGTCCCGAAGCTGTCAAACTTTATGATGATGCACAGCGATATCTGAAGGAGATCATTGACAATAAGCTTATCAGCGCAAAAGCTGTTTTCGGACTTTTCCCTGCGGTATCAGAAGGAGATGATGTGGCAGTATTGGCAGACAGGAACGGGAATGCGGGCAGGACTATGTTAAGGTTTTTAAGGAACCAGGAGGTGAAGGACGAGGGTATACCCAATCTCTGTTTGTCTGATTTCATTACACCTGTTTCAGAAGAACTGGCTGATGACATCGGGCTTTTCGTGGTTACTGCAGGTATTGATGAGAACAGGTATTCAGCATACAGGGAAGATGATTATGCTTCCATAATGATCAGGATGTTAAGTGACCGTATTGCTGAAGCAGCTGCCGAATGGCTTCATGAAAGGATCCGGAAGGAGTACTGGGGTTATGCAGCCGGCGAAGTCCTGTCTGTGGAAGAAATGCTTGCCGTGAAGTATACAGGTATCCGTCCGGCCCCGGGTTATCCGGCATGTCCCGATCATACGGAAAAACGGATACTTTTTGATCTCCTTGATGCAGAGAATGCCATCGGAGCAGGTCTGACGGAAAACTTCGCCATGACCCCGCCTGCAGCCGTGAGTGGGTATATATTCTCTCATCCCGGTTCTTCCTATTTTAATGTGGGCAAGATCGGAAATGATCAACTTAAGGATTATGCAGAAAGAAAGAAAATGAGTATTGATGAGGCAGCCAGATGGCTTGCCCCTAATCTGTGATCAGACATATGAGTGTTATTGACAAACTGAAAAGTGCCAGGGGGCCTTTGTTCACATTTGAACTGCTGCCCCCGCTCAAAGGGCACAGTATTGAAAGAATTTATTCAGCAATTGACAGACTGGTTGAGTTTCAGCCGGCTTACATCAACTTCACATCACACCGCAATGAAATAACCTATAAGGAACGGCCCGACGGACTTCTTGAGAAAAGGGTAACAAGACTTCGTCCGGGTACAATTGCACTTGCCGCGGCTGTCAGGTATAAGTATAATATAACTGTTGTGCCACATATACTGTGCGGGGGATTCACCAAAGAAGAGACAGAGAATGTTCTTATCGAGATGAATTTCCTGAATATTGATGATGTTCTTGCGCTACGCGGAGATCCGCAAAGAGGAAGCCGTATTTTTATCCCCGAGAAGGACGGACACAGGTTTACTTCGGAACTGGTAGTCCAGATAGCCAATATGAATAGTGGAAGATATCTTGAGGAATCACTTGAAGATACATCCCCGACAAATTTCTGTATCGGTGTGGCGGGTTATCCCGAGAAACATTCAGAGGCGCCGAATATGCAGGCTGATATTGATAACCTTAAACGGAAAATAGATGCCGGTGCCCATTATATTGTTACCCAGATGTTTTTCGATAATCAGAAGTATTTCAGCTTCAGGGATCAGTGTATAAAAGCAGGTATTGATGTGCCGGTGATCGCAGGTCTTAAACCTGTTTCGGCAATGAATGATATAAAGATGCTGCCTCAGACATTTCATATTGATCTTCCGAACGATCTGGTGGATGCGGTCAGGAAATGTACAAACGACAAGGAAGCCCGTGAAGTAGGAATTGAATGGGCAACGATGCAGTCGAAGGAACTTATAAAAAAGGGTGCCCCCGGGTTACATTACTATACTCTGGGGCGTTCGGATAATATTGCAAGGATAGTAAAGGCATCATTTTAATCTGCTTAAAATGCAAATGCTTTCCTTATTTTATCAACGTAATCGAGTTTTTCCCAGGCGAAGAATTCCACCTTTTTCATCCATCCTTTTTTGCCGTTACCATTGATCTCTCTTGGCTTACTGCCTGGAACTTCATAGTAAACTTCCACATTCTTTGCGTAGTTCTCCCGTCCGAAATGGCCGTATGATGCTGTCTGCAGGAAGATCGGATTTTTAAGTCCCAGCCGTTTTATTATTGAATAGGGACGCATGTCGAAAAGCTTCTGCACTTTCGAAGCTATTTCCCCATCGGTAAGTTTATTTCCTTTTCTGTCCTTTACATGTGAGGTGCCGTATGTATTTACATAAAATCCTACCGGTTCGGCAACGCCGATGGCATAAGCCACCTGGATGAGAGCCTGGTCGCAGACACCTGCGGCAACCAGATTCTTTGCTATATGTCTTGCAGCATAAGCAGCCGATCTGTCAACCTTTGACGGATCTTTACCTGAAAAAGCTCCTCCTCCGTGTGCACCATGACCACCATATGTATCTATTATGATCTTTCTTCCCGTGAGCCCTGTATCTCCATGAGGACCTCCTATTACGAATTTACCCGTCGGATTTACCAGAAGCCTTGTATCTTCTTTGAAAAGTTTTTTTACACCAGACGGAAGAGATTTTTTTACCCTGGGGAACAGATATTTCGTCAGATCTTCGGAAATCTGTTTCTGCATGGCTTTTTCAGCTGCTTTTTCGGAGGACAGTGACTTTTTCTCAGGCAGGATGAATTCATCATGCTGGGTGCTGATTACTATTGTATCAATGCGAACCGGCTTATTGTTGTCGTCATATTCTATGGTAACCTGTGATTTTGAATCGGGGCGAAGGTATTTCATCTGTTTTCCTTCCCGTCTGATTGCAGCCAGTTCTTTCAGAAGAAGATGTGCAAGCTCCATGCTCAGGGGCATGTAATTGTCCGTTTCGCGGCAAGCATAACCGAACATCATTCCCTGGTCACCTGCACCCTGTTCCTCGGGTTTGTCACGGACAACACCCTGACGGATATCGGCTGATTGTTCATGAATGGTGGAGATGACACCACAGGAATCACAGTCGAAACGGTATTCTGCCTTTGTATATCCTATATCGCGGATTACCCTGCGGGCAGTTTCCTGAACATCAACCCATCCGGAGGTTAATACCTCACCCCCGCAGACTACTAGCCCTGTTGTAACAAATGTCTCGCATGCCACTTTCGATTCCGGATCCCATTTAAGGAATTCATCAAGCAATGCATCTGAGATCTGATCGGCAACCTTATCGGGATGCCCTTCTGAAACTGATTCTGACGTGAATAAATAGCTCATACGATTTTGTTTAATAGTGCATGTTAATCAAGTATTTAGAGTACTTAGAGTACTTAAAGTACTTAGAGTTATATACTCCGAAACATTCAACTTTAATTACTTCAACTCTTCACTTCTTTTAAGTACTTTAAGTACTCTAAGTACTTTAAATACTTTAAGTACTTTAATTACTTTTACAGCCACCGGGAAAATTTGTTGATACGGAATTACAGAATAGACACGTTTTAGCATTTTTTTCTGTGGTTGCAATCAGCACAAATCTTTCCACCGGAAATATGTGGGGCAAAGAAAATAAAAAAAAGTGAATAAAAAAATTATCTGCCTGTCAGTTGTCTGAATACTTCTTCAAGGTTGCTTTCTTCTTTCTGAAGAGAAAGCACTGTAAGCTTATTTTTTACGGCAAATGCGAAAAGTGCCGGCCGGATATCTTCCTCAGAATCTGCTTCTATAAGCCACAGGTCTTCTTTGCCCTGGCGGACGCTTGTTATTCCATGTATTGCAAGAAGATCAGAATCGCTTATATTTTTATCAAATCCTGCCCTGATTGTTTGTCTGGTCTTTTTGATCTTTGAATAGATATTGCTTTTTTCCTCATCCGCAACTATCACTCCTTTATCAATTATTATTATCCTTCCGCAGACAGCTTCAGCTTCCTGCATTATATGTGTGGAAAGCATCACGGTCTTTTCCTTTCCGGCTTCTTTGATAAGATTACGTATTTCAATTATCTGGTTCGGATCGAGTCCTGATGTTGCCTCGTCAAGTATCAGTACTTCCGGATCGTGAATAAGCGCCTGGGCAAGCCCCACTCGCTGGCGGTAACCTTTTGAAAGAGCACCAATCTTTTTATTTGCTTCGGGCGAAAGTCCGGTGATATCTATTATATTTTTTATTTTTTTGCCGGCATTCCTTCCCAGTTTATAGATTGATGCTACAAAAGACAGGTATTCCTTCACATACATCTCAGGATACAGGGGATTATTTTCAGGAAGATATCCTGTTTTCTTTTTTATTTCAGGATCGTCGGCAGAGACTTCCGTACCATTTATCAGGACTGATCCGGAGGAAGCAGGAAGGAAGCCGGTAATGATTTTCATCATTGTTGATTTACCTGCTCCGTTCGGGCCTAGGAAGGCCACGATCTCACCGGTTTTCACACTGAAAGAAACATTATCGAGCGCTTTCTGCGATCCGTAAAATTTTGTAACTCCCTGAACTACAATAGACATTTATCTGATATTTTTACATCACCAGGCAATGAAGATAAAATATTTTACGATTGAAATTAATCGCCCCAGCCTCCCATGAACTGCCTGCTGCTTGCAAAGGATGCTTTGGGATTCACGCAACAGACAGGTATCCCGGAGCTGTTTGCAATTATGTATTGTTCTGACGCACCAAGCATGTAATCGGCTAAAGTTATGTTTTTGGTGGTTATTACCAGAATGAGATCGGCATTGATCTTATGTGCAAAATCGATTGTCTGCTGTGCCGATTTGCCTTTTGGCACTTCGTGAACCTCATACTCGATATTGTTCTGAATGAAGTATTTAATGGCAAAGGCAAGGTTTATCTTTGTCTTTTTCAGGAGGTTTTTATCAGAAACAATCGTGACCATTATATGGATCTTTGAGTCAAAATATTTCCCCATATAAATAGCCATCTTTATTTTTTCCTTGTTCTCTCTCCTGAAATCAACCGGGAAGAGTATACTGCGGTATTTTTCCTGGTCACGTGGCGGATCCTGTACCACAATGAAAGGCACTTTTGATTTGACGATCACTTTCAGTGCCCAGCTTCCGGTCAGTTTCTGCATACCTTTCATTCCATGGGTACCCATTATGACAAGGTTTGCTTCTTTTTCGTTCACAAATTCGGCGATAGATGAAAAAATACTCCCCCTAACCACAAAAGATGATACAGGTGTATAATATTTTGCGGTTGCTTCGGTGGCAACATGCTGAAGGAGTACCTTCTTTTCTCCCTCTGCTTTAGGCTTTATACCCGGGTCGACAATATGCAGAAGGGCAATGTCGTTTTTAACCATGCGGCTTATCCTTGCTGCATGTGCAAGGGCATTTTCGGCAACAGGGGTGAAATCCCACGGAACAACTATAAGTTTTTGATTTTCATCCATAGCAATATTTAGTTTCAGTTTAAATTCAAAGTTATTAAGATTTTATAAATATTCAAACCGGCTGTGATGACTGTATTGTTTTTGTTGAATTAAACTATAATAAGAGCAATTTATTATTTTTGCGGGATGTTTTAAATTTTAACATGAAGAGGGAAAAGATAAAAGATTTACTGCATTCTCCCCTGAAGGGGTCGGATGTATTAGTGAAGGGATGGGTGAGAACAAAACGGGGGAATAAGAATATTGCCTTTATTGCTCTTAATGACGGATCTACAATAAAGAATATACAGATAGTTGCCGACACTGCGCAATTTGGTGAATCATTTCTCAGGGATATCACCACCGGAGCCTGTTTGTCTGTTAAGGGCAAACTGGTTGAATCTGAAGGACAGGGACAGGATGTGGAGATAAAAGCTGAATCAATAGAGCTTTACGGGAAATGTGATGCAGAAACGTATCCTTTACAGAAAAAAGGGCACTCAATGGAGTTCCTCAGGGAAATAGCACATCTGCGTCCGCGTACAAATACTTTCGGCGCTGTGCTCAGGATAAGACATGCAATTGCTTTCGCAATACATAAATATTTCAACGATAAGGGTTTCTATTATCTGCATACACCCATTATCACCGGCAGCGACTGTGAGGGTGCAGGTGAGATGTTCCATGTAACGACACTCGATCTGGCAGATGTTCCGAAAAATCCGGACGGGACGGTTGACTACAGGCCGGATTTCTTCGGTAAACAGACAAATCTTACTGTTTCGGGTCAGCTTGAAGGCGAGCTTGGTGCTCTTGCGATTGGTGAAATATATACTTTCGGACCTACATTCCGTGCCGAAAATTCAAACACTCCAAGGCATCTTGCAGAGTTCTGGATGATTGAACCGGAAATGGCTTTTTATGATCTGGCCGATAATATGGACCTTGCAGAGGAATTCGTCAAATATCTGGTAAGATATGCTCTGGATAATTGCAGAGATGATCTGGAATTCCTTAATAATATGATAGATAAAGGTCTTCTGGAGAGGCTTGCATTCGTTCTCAATAATGATTTTATCAGAATGACATATACCGAAGCGGTTAATATACTCAGCGCTTCAGGCAGGAAATGGGAATATGAAGTCGGATGGGGAAAGGACCTGCAGGCCGAACATGAAAGGTATCTTGTTGAAGAACATTTTAAATGCCCCGTTATTCTGACCGATTATCCGAAGACAATCAAGGCATTCTACATGAAACAGAATGACGACGGGAAGACCGTACGGGCAATGGATGTGCTTTTCCCGGGGATCGGAGAAATAATAGGCGGTTCACAGAGAGAAGAGAATTACAATAAGCTTCTTACAAGGATCCGTGAGCTTAATCTGCCTGAAAAAGACCTCTGGTGGTATCTTGAGACAAGGAAATTCGGGACAGCACCACACAGTGGTTTCGGTCTTGGCTTCGAGAGATTTATATTGTTTGTCAGCGGGATGTCAAATATCCGGGATGTGATACCCTTTCCCAGGACACCCAAAAACGCTGAATTTTAGTTAGATAAAATAAACAGGTCGGGTGTGGCAGAGATGTTAAAGCAGAAATTACAGCAGAAACTGCTTCAGAAGCTTTCTCCCCAGCAGATACAGATGATCAAGCTGCTGGAGGTGCCTACATTGCAGATAGAACAAAGGATCAAAAAGGAGCTGGAGGAAAATCCCGCTCTCGAAGAAGGCCCCGATGATGAGGAGATCGAACCAGAACAGGAAGAAGAGGAAGATTATGAAGAGAATGACAGGGACCAGGAAGAATTTACACTGGATGACTATATTGAAGAAGATGAGATACCTGATTACAGGTTACAGGCAAACAATCTGAGCCGGGATGATGAAAAAAGAGCAGAAATACCCTTTTCCGCAGGTTCTTCCTTCCATGAATTCCTTGAAACACAGTTCGGCCTGAGGGATCTGACTGACAAACAGAAAATCCTGGGTGAATTTATTATAGGGAATATTGATGAAGACGGTTATCTCAGGAGGGAACTGGATAATATTGTCGACGACCTTGCATTTCTTCAGAACATTACAACAACAGTTGAGGAGCTCGAAGAGGTACTGGTTATCATACAGGACCTTGAACCTGCAGGTGTCGGAGCAAGAACCCTCAGGGAATGTCTTCTTCTGCAGCTTGCCAAAAAAGATCATTCACAGGCTCCGGCAAAGCTCGCATATTCTATTATAGAATCTTATTTTGAAGAGTTCTCAAAAAGACATTACGACAAAATAATTGTCAGGATGGGGATTACGGAGGATGAGCTGAAACAGGCAATAGATGAGATACTGAAACTCAATCCGAAGCCCGGTGGATTTTACAGCGATCCATACACAAAAATTGCCCAGCCAATAATACCCGATTTCATACTCGAGCACTCCGAAGAAGGATTCGATCTTCATCTCAATTCAAAGAATCTTCCCGAACTCAGACTCAGTCCGGCATATTCAGAAATGCTCCAGGCTTACAGCAGGGATAAGGGAAATAAAAAAGAGATGAAGGATGCCATACTCTTTGTAAAACAAAAGATCGACTCGGCAAAATGGTTCATTGATGCAATAAAGCAACGTCAGAATACCCTTCTGCTTACAATGAATGCCATTCTCGAATATCAGCAGGAATATTTTATCGACGGCGATGAAACAAAGCTGAAGCCGATGATACTGAAAGATGTTGCCGAGATGACAGGACTGGATATATCTACCGTTTCGAGAGTAGCTAACAGCAAATACATCCAGACCCATTTCGGGATCCTTCCGCTTAAATTTTTCTTCTCGGAAGGACTTCAGACAGACAGCGGTGAGGAAGTGTCAACCCGGGAAATAAAGCGGATTCTCCAGGATTGTATAGATAATGAGGAAAAGAGGCGTCCTCTTACCGATGAACGTCTTACGGAAATACTTCAGGAGAAAGGCTACCAGATAGCACGCAGGACGGTTGCCAAATACCGCGAGCAACTTAATATACCTGTGGCACGACTTAGAAAAGAGATATGATAGTTCCGGAAAAATCCATTTCGATCGACGACAGACTGGCACAGATTGTGTCAGTTTTATTTCACCCGCTGCTGGTCCCGGTTTACGGATTAATGATAATATTTTCCACCCCGTCTTTATACGGATATCTGCCCTTACAGGTCAAAAGAGTAGTAACTTTTATTGTTATCACGGATAACCTTATAATACCTCTTATGCTGATCGTTTATTTCAGGTTCAGAAATATGATAAGCGGCTGGACTATTGAGAGCAGAAGTGAGAGAGTAATTCCATTGATCACAATATCATTCTTTTATATTTTTACGGTATATCTGATCTACAAATTTCACATACCTTTTTTCATTAAATCGTTTATAATATGTTCTGCTGCTCTTGCAGTTACTGTTACAATTATAAATTTCTGGTTTAAAATATCCGTTCATTCAGTTGGTGCCGGAGCAATGACTGCGCTGATAATGATCCTTTCGGTAAGGATGCAGGCACCTCTTACCTGGCTGATGATAATTATAATACTTGTTTCGGGGCTGGTGATGTCCTCCAGGTTATGGCTTAAAGCTCATTCCCCAAGTGAGATATGGACCGGTTTTCTCCTGGGATCGATCGGATCATTACTCGTCCTTGGACTGCTCTGACAGTTCCTTCAGAGTCTTATCAAGAAGCTCCCTGCTTTGCTTTATTATCTCACCGCACCAGTCAGCCGGGATATGGTCAAAATGAACTTTATCGTTTAATTCATTCTGAGGTATAAATGAGAACCATTGTTTATCCGAAAGCATGGAGGCAATGTATTCCTGTTCAGTCTGTCCCGGAGTGGGAATTAAAACGGCACTGCATTTCAGACTCACAAGTTCCATAATAGTTGAATAACCGGCGCGTGTAATTATCAGATCACTGCCTGAAATGATTTCCTGCATGGTCCTGCGGTCTGCATGGCTGTAGTAAGTGATATCCGCGCTTATCCCTTTACTGGTATTTTCGTGTGGTTTTCCTCCGAGTATCACCGTCCTGTGGTTTTGTTTTATCAGAATATCTGTGAGTTTCTTCTCAAGTATACTGCGCTGGGGCTCAGGTCCGGATAATATTACCGCTGTCATTCCATTCTTTTGGGAAGGGGTGTTATGTAACTGATCAGGCTCCCGGAAACGTGACAATATTCCTATGAACCTCACATTATCCGGAAGCTTTATCCCATGTGATAATCTTCCCGTCAGGTTCAGATCTCCGGGGAGATCGGGGATATAGCATAACGAGTATCTGCTTATTATCTTACCGTGAAAGTAAGCGCCCGTTGATTCAAGGAAGGAAAAGAAGTGTGGAAATGCGATCCGTGGCTGATGGGTTATATATATCGTAAGTATGTTTTTATTCCACAATCCGAACCTGTTATCACTTATCAGGATATCGATGGACATATCCCGGATCAACTTATTAAGAATCAGATGTTCCCTTATACTGTGGTATATAAGAAGGGGTATCTGGAGAAGGATTACAAGGTACTGGGGCAGGAATCCCGAATATGCCGGTCTGAATCCGGGGAAACTGACGTATGTACATCCGGGCATCTCGTTACGCAGAAAAGCAAGTTGTTTTTCCCCGGCCGCGAATATTATGTTGAAGTTTAATTCCTTCAGTCTTTCAGCCAGTGCGATCATCCGGCCACTATGCCCCAG
>CAYQZL010000072.1:16665-21265 GCA_964421975.1 uncultured Rikenellaceae bacterium | reverse complement strand
GATAATGAGCGGTGACTGGAGTTCAGACGTGTGCTCTTCCGATCTCTCGGGGAAAATATATACGGATCTGAATTTTCATTTAATGCAAGGATATTTGAAGGCGCCGGAGCATTTGTATGCGGTGAGGAAACAGCCTTGATTGCATCACTTGAAGGCAGGCGTGGCACTCCGCATCTCAGACCCCCCTACCCTGCTGTCAGGGGATTTATGAACAAACCTACTCTGGTAAATAATGTTGAAACACTTGCCCTTGTCCCCTGGATAATCAATAACGGTTCAGAAGCATTCAGCAGAATCGGAACCGAAAAAAGCAAAGGAACGAAGGTTTTTGCTCTTGCAGGCAAGGTCGCACGTGGTGGTCTGATAGAAGTTCCAATGGGCATAACAATACGTGAGATCATCGAAAAGATAGGTGAAGGTGTAGCTGAGGGAAGACAATTCAAGGCAGTTCAGATAGGCGGACCTTCAGGAGGCTGTATTCCTGCTGCTATGGCTGATACTTCCGTTGACTTTGAGGAACTCACAGGTATGGGAGCCATGATGGGATCAGGTGGCCTTGTCGTCCTGGACGATACCGACTGTATGGTGGATGTGGCAAAATACTTCCTTACCTTCACACATAAACAATCCTGCGGGAAATGTACATTCTGCAGAGTCGGTACAAAACATATGCTGAACATTATAACACGTCTCAGTGAAGGGAAAGCCGATATTAAAGAAATAGATGAACTGGAAAGACTATGTTATTCAGTTAAGAACGGAAGTCTGTGCGGTCTGGGAAAAACAGCACCAAATCCGGTTATAACAGGACTGAAGTATTTCCGGGAGGAATATGAAGCTCATGCCGCTGGGATCTGTCCGGCAAAGAAATGCAGGGAACTTATAAAATATATCATCAACGATAAATGCACAGGTTGTACCAAGTGTTTTCAGGAGTGCCCGGTGAACGCAATCGGTTTCAAACCATATGAAAAGCACGAGATAGATCAGCAATTATGTACAAAATGTGATAATTGCAGAGTTGTTTGTCCTGAAAATGCTGTTGAAATAGTGAACATTAATGCTTAAGATAAGAATAAATAATACTGAGGTGGAAGCCACTGAGGATGAAACCATACTTTCGGTTGCCCGGAAATCAGGGATTTCCATCCCCACACTTTGCCATAAAGACGGAGTGGAACATTATACATCATGTATGGTATGCATGGTACTGGACAGGAATACGGACAGTTTTCTGCCATCATGTACAGCTCTTGTACGGGATGGAATGGATATAGATACATCCGGAGAAGAAGTAATATCCATGAGGAAGAAAGCTGTTGATCTTTTACTTTCCGAACACCGGGCAGAATGTGAAGCGCCCTGCAGGATCGTCTGTCCGGCAGGATATAATATCCCACTGATGAACAGATTACTGGCTTCAGGTGATTATACTAAAGTTATCGAACTGGTGATGTCGGAACTTGATGCACCGGAAATAAGATGCCTGAGTTGTCCGGGATATTGTGAAAATGCATGCAGAAGGAAAAAAATTGACAAACAGATATCGATCAGGAATATCAGGATCTTTATCGCTCAGAATCTTGATTATCAGGGAGGTCCTGACCATCCTGTTGAATTATCGGAATACAAGGACTTTAAGAAGTTATTTTCATCCCGTCTTGGAAGAGTTGATGAGTCAGAACTTAAGGAATGGCTGAAGGAGTGTACTGGTACGGGAAATCGTTTTGAGACTATTGATGATTTTATTTCAGCCGGAGAAGAAGCCGGGAACTGCATGCATTGTGATTGCAGGGCTTCAGAAGATTGCCGTCTGAGAGAACTTGCCCAGGAACTTGGAATAAAAGACAGAGGCAATAAAGTGATCAACTCACCGGTAACAAAGAAGATCAATCACAAAACCGGCCTGATTTTTGAAAATGCAAAATGTATAAAATGTGGTCTTTGTGTAAGGGTTTGTGAGGACAGAAACGGAGAACCTGCTCTTTGCTTTATTAACAGAGGATTTGTTTCTATTATATCCGAGCCTCTTACAGCAGGATTCGATGATATACTGGCAACGCAGGCTGACCTCAGTATAAGCGTCTGTCCCACTGGAGCACTCAACCGCATTAAATAGAAAAGAAATGAAACAGTTTACAATCCTGATATCATTCATTCTCCTCAGTGTTGTGACTATGTCACAGAGACCTGATCCTGACTGGCCTGTATTTCGTGGTGCGAGTAATCTCACAGGATATACAAGCTTCGTACTGCCATCATCTCCGGCATTGCTTTGGAGTGTTCCGACCGGACAGGGTTCCAAATCATCACCTGTTGTCAGTAATGGCATAATTTATTTCGGTACTTCGAAAGGAAGTCTGATTGCCGTTTCTCCTGATGGCAGTATTAAATGGACAAAAGAGACCGGGAGTGCCATTGAGGGACCGCCGATGATTTCAGGCAATAATATATTCATTGGATCAAATGACGGGATAATGCGTGCCTTTGACAAAAATTCAGGCAGGCTCATATGGTCATATGCATCTGAAAACCAGATATCAGGATCAGCTAATATCTGGGTATCAGGAAAAAGGACAGGGCTCATTTTCGGAAGCTATGATTATTTTCTGCATTGCGTTGATCCCCTGACAGGAAAACTTATGTGGAAACTTGAGACTGAAAATTATGTCAACGGAACACCTGCTGTGATGAATAACAGAATAGTGTTCGGAGGATGCGATGGTATGGTAAGGATAGCCGATCCGCTTACTGGAAAGGAGAGGAATAAATTCGAAACCGGAGGCTATATTGCCGCCTCTCCTGCAATTTCCGGAGAAAAAGCCTGGTTCGGCGATTATGACGGGAACCTTTACTGCCTTGATATGATAACAGGGAAAATGGTATGGGAAGTTCCTGCCGGAGATGAGTCGGGTGCAATAATGGCAATACCTGCAACAGGCGAGAATATGGTTGTTGTCGGAAATGAGGATAAATATATTTACTGCTATGAATCAGGATCAGGGAAACCTTTATGGAAATTCAGAACTAACGGACGGGTAACCGGATCGGCCGTGATAACACCAACGAGTGTACTTTTCGGGAGTATGGACGGCAATATTTATATTCTTGGATTAAAAGACGGTAAGAAGCAGTGGAGTTTTAATGCCGGAGCCCCTGTAAGCAGCTCACCCGCCGTAATACCCGGGAGATTCTATTTCCTGACAGAAGACGGAAGATTACTGGCATTTGGGACAAAATAAATTTAAATAGAATGTCAAAGAAGAAAGATTTAACCGCAGAGTGCGCTAAGAAAGCGCAAAGGGCACAAAGTTAAGTTATTAATATTTAACCCTTTGCGATCTTTGCGTAAAACCTTTGTGATCTTTGCGGTTAACTTCTTTATCTTGTTGAATTTGTCCATAATCGAAGAAGGATAAGAGTATGAGAATAGTTTACTTAATAACAGGATCAGGAGGTTCGTTTTATTGCGCTAATTGTTATCGCGACATGCTGTATTTCAGGGCAATAAAAAAAGTACCCGGGATAAAGGCAAGTGCAATACCTCTTTATCTTCCGCCCGACAGGAACAATACCGAAACAGGTTTTGACAAGCATGTCTTTTTCGGAGCAATATCAATGTTTTTACGGGAAAAGGTAGGTATCTTTAAAAATATGCCTGATTTTCTTGAAAAATTCTTTGATATGACTCCCTTTCTTAAACTGGCTGCAAAACAAGCTGGAACAACCAGCACTGAAGGATATGAAGAGCTCACTCTCAATATGATCGAGGGTGATAATGCTTTCAGGAAGAAGGAAGTTGACAGACTTGTGAAATATCTTTCAAAGGATGGTGCCCCTGATGTGATACATCTTTCGAATGCACTGATACTTGGTCTGGCAAGGCAAATAAAGAACAGGCTTAAAGTTAAAGTGGTCTGTTCGCTTCTGAATGAAGATGACTGGATCGAAGATATGTCGGAACCATGGTGCAGCAAAGCCTGGGAGCTTATTGCAAAAGAAGCTGTTTATGTTGATCATTTCATTACTCCGAGCAATTATTACAAGCAGCTTTTCATTTCAAAGACCGGTGTGAAGGGAGATAATATTCATGTGGTCCCGCTTGGATTCGATCCCGAACCACCTTTTGGCCGGAGAAACAATGATCGTCCTCCGGCTCTAGGTTATTTCTGCCGTATCAGCCACTACAACGGATTTGATAAACTTGTCGACGCATTTATCAATCTCAAAAGCCGGAATGTTATTCCGGATCTTACCCTGAACGTTTGCGGGGGTTATACGGGAATTGACAAGCCATTCATCTCCGATCAGATAAAAAAGATACGGGAACATGGATACCAGAAAAGCATTAAGATCTATCCTGAATTCCAGGGCAATAAAAAAATGGAGTTCTTCAATGATGTCGATGTGATAAGTGTTCCGGTACGGAAATATGACGGTTACGGTTTATATATACTTGAGGCAAATAGTTCCGGTATCCCGGTTGTCCAGCCGGCTACCGGCGCCTTCCCTGAAATAATTGAGAGAACAGGTGGCGGAATCACCTATTGGCCCGATACAATAGATGAACTGTCATCAGCATTGACAAAACTGCTTACTG
>CAYQZL010000072.1:2716-16655 GCA_964421975.1 uncultured Rikenellaceae bacterium | reverse complement strand
TGTCAGAAAAGCTGGGTGAGACAGGGAAACGCAGGGTTAGATCGGAACTCTCGCTGGAGAAGATGTCTGACGGTTTAGCAGAAGTGTATGGAAATGCTTAGAAGAGGGCGCAAAGGCACAAAGGCGCAGAGGCGCCAGGGCCGGGGAAGATATTGCTGAAAGAGGTATGATGGTACGAAGGTACGAAGGTACGATAGTACTGAGGTATGACGGTATGATGGTATGATGGTACGAAGGGATGGAAGAATAAGGGTATGAAGTTACAACAATATACTATGCTAAGACTTGTAAATATTTCAAAATCGTTTCCGCAGAGGGGAATTGTTCTGAATAATCTTGATCTGGAGGCAAATGAAGGAGACTCAATCGCCGTTACAGGACCATCCGGTTCAGGTAAAACGACACTGATAAACATCATCGGTTCGCTTGATCGTCCCGATTCGGGAGATGTATTATTCAGGGGCAGATCTATCATTACCCTGAATGCGGATGAATCAGCTGATTACAGGAACAGGAACATTGGTTTTGTTTTCCAGGATCATCTTCTTCTTCCCCACCTGACCGTAAAGGAAAATATACTCCTGCCATTGTTTGCCTCAGGAATATCAGAAGCGGAATATGCGGACAAAAAAAGTTATTCTGATGATCTGACAGACAGGATCGGGATAGCAGGTCTTATTAACAAATATCCGTTCCAGATTTCGGGAGGTGAAGCACAGCGTGTAACCCTGGTCAGAGCTCTTGTCAACAAACCCTCTCTCCTTCTTGCCGATGAACCTACCGGTTCACTTGATGCAGCAAATGCGGAGACACTTGGCGACCTTCTTCAGGAAATAAACCGGGAAATGGGAATTACTCTTTTAGTCGTTACCCATTCAGCAGGCCTGGCTTCAAAAATGAAGCTTCATCTGAAGCTTTCCGACGGCAAACTGATAAACTGAATAACTCCCGATCATTATGAAATCCGAATTCCGGAAAATGATTTTCAGATCGCTTCTGTACTACAGGAAAGATGCTGTTTATCAGATAATAATTACAATCATTCTGTCGGCTATCATTACCGGTTCACTTTTCACCGGGCATTCCGTACGCAGCAGCCTGAAGAGAACCTCAGAAGAAAAGCTCGGGAATACGGATATAATTATCAGTTCAGGATTAAGATATTTTGATCATTCACTGGCTGATAAGATCTCCGAATTATCTGGGAACAGGGCAATCTCCGTTCTTGAAACCGAAGGTTATTGCAGTAATTTTTCAACTGGTACTACTGCCCTAAATGTAAAAATATATGGTGTTAATGATGATTTCTTCCTCTTCAATTCATCCGATTCAATTATTATAAAACCGGGAGAGGCCGGTATGAACTTAGCACTCGCAAATCATCTTTCAATAACTGAAGGTGAAGATATAATAGTACGTTTCAGGGAGGTTGATCCCCTGCCTGCCAATGCCCCCTTTGCACCATCCAGGGAAGATCATGGATCGAAAGTATTGAAGGTAAGCCGGATCATTCCTGCCGGGAAAGCCGGTAATTTCTCACCCGGAGTTACACAACAGATCCCGTTTATCCTGTTCATGAACATGGCCGATCCCGGAACAGTATCCGGACTGGATCTGCAGGCAAACAGAATACTTATTAATCACGATAAGGAAGCAGATTATAAGCAAATCCTTACCGGAGCACTTTCTCCGGAAGATATCGGATTTACTATAAGGAGATCGGTTCTTACAGGTGAAACAGAACTGATTTCCGACAGGATCTTCCTGGATAATCTCCTTGTTTCGGAAATTCTTGAAAAGATCCCTAAGGGAAAACCGGTACTGACCTATCTTGTCAATAATTTCAGAGTAAACGGCAGGTCCACACCATATTCCTTCGTCTCAGCACTGCCTTCTGAATTGTTTCCAGACATTGATACTGATGAAATAATAATTAACCGTTGGATGGCGGATGACCTTGACGCATCTACGGGTGAGACAATGACACTGACCTGGTTTGATCCTTCATTCAGCAACAGACTCGAAGAAAAAAGCAGGGATTTCTATATAGGAGGCATTACTGAGAATGACAGCAGGTATTCAGATCCCTTGCTAATGCCAGATTTTCCCGGTATTTCGGGTAGTGCAACATGTTCAGGATGGGATGCGGGTGTTCCGATCCTCATGGACCAGATAAGGGATAAGGATGAAGATTACTGGAACAGGTACAGGGGTACACCCAAGGCTTTTATAAGTTATGAGACCGGCAGGATGTTATGGGGCAATAATTTCGGTACTGCTACTGCCATCAGGTTTCCTTCATCCGTATCACCGGAAGAGATCAGAAAGAAACTTACCGGCTCACTTGATCCGGAAATAATTGGTTTTACTATAACAAATGTCAGGGATTCAGCTGAAAAAGGAGCGGAACAAAGTGTGGACTTCAGTTCACTCTTTCTGAGTCTCAGTTTTTTCATGATAATATCCTGTTTAATCCTGTTTTCACTTGCTGTTTCGATGTATTTCGGGACACGAAAAAAACAAGCCGGGACGATGTATTCACTCGGATTCAGGAACAGGGATATCAGGAAACTGCTGTTTACCGAGACATTACTTTTATCAGTTGCAGGGGCAATACCGGGAGTCCTTATGGGATATCTTGTCAATATATTGATCATTAAGGCATTGAATTCGGTCTGGATCGGCGCGGTTCAGACAAGTTCACTGACTCCTGATTTCGGCATAGCCCCACTGCTTTATGGCTTTCTGATAGTAATGGCAATAGCTGCAGTTATGATCATGATTAAATCAGGGAACTTCCTTAAGAATCTTATCAGACCGGCAGCAGGGGAATTAAAGAAGCACTCCCCCTTCAAAAATATTCTTGTCTTTGCGGTTTTTCTTGCTGTTACAATATTATTGCTGATCGCGGCTATTGTCTTACCTCAGAATTCAACACCATTATATTTTGTGGCAGGTTCGTTGCTGTTTGCCGCCCTTGTGTCACTCATAAGATACTACTATATAAAGGACATACAAAAAATTGGTGTGTTTGCTGATATTAAGAACAATATCAGAAGGAAATACTATGCTTTTCATCCATCACATATTGTAACCCCGGTTATATTTATTGCTGCAGGAATTTTTGCAGTAATGATCACGGGAGCTAACAGGATGGTGCTGACAGATAAAATGCTGCTTCCTGAAGGAGGTACCGGAGGATATTTATTATGGGCAGAGTCAGCCGTACCGGTCATTAGTGATCTTAATTCTCCGGAGGGAATTAAAGAATTTGGTCTCAATGAAGACCGCCTGGAAGATCTGAAAATTATGCAATGCCCCAGGGTGTCGGGAGATGATGCCAGCTGTCTCAACCTTAACAAAGTCAGTGCCCCTCCCCTTCTCGGCGTTGATGCACCGGATTTCATAAGAAGGAATTCATTTTCCTTTGCCTCCCGTTTAAAGAAACATGCTGATGTTAATCCCTGGGAACTTCTGGATAAGAATCCGGGTCAGAATATAATTTACGGGATAGCAGATCAGACGGTTTTACAGTGGGGCTTAAAGATCAGGACCGGTGATACTCTTGTTTTCCGTGCTGAAAGCGGTCAATCTCTCGGCATAATAATCTGTGCAGGTCTGAAATCCTCTGTATTTCAGGGTTATCTGCTGATCAGCAAAGAAAACCTGTCGATGTTCTTTCCTTCTGTTGAAGGTAGTTCTGTTTTTCTGATTGACGGTAATCCTGAATTGTCTGAACATTACCGGAATACATTAGAAGAAAGACTTTCAGGATATGGATTTTCCGCTCAGGATGCCGGTGAGAAACTGGCGTCATTTTTTCAGGTCACAAACACATATCTTGATGTATTTGCTATTCTCGGAGCTTTTGGTATGATCCTGGGAATTGCCGGACTTGGATTTGTCCTGTTACGAAATTATAATATGAGGCGACGCGAATTTGCATATCTTTCCGCTACAGGATTTTCAGAACCGTTTATAAGAAGGATGATCCTGAAGGATCAGTTGATTATACTTTTCTGGGGGATCATTACCGGAACGATATCCGGACTGACAGCAACCATACCATCCATAATCAACGGGAATGTAATGCCCTGGGGTATTCTATTGATAATGATAATCTCAATTGTTATAGCAGGATCAGCTATACTATATCTTTCTGTGCGAAGTGTCAGGAGTAAAGCACTTATTTCGCAGCTACGGACGGAGTGAGCTCACCTCTTTCCAACCGCAATAAGGTGTTTCTGGGTTCTGAAAAATATCATTCCATCGGTGATTGCAGGAGCTGTCATGCATATTTCATTCAGCGGAATTTCAGCAAGCAATTTGAATGTATCGCCGTCCTGGATAATATAAACAATTCCTTCCTCATCGACGATATAGATTTTCCCGTCTGAAGCAACTGGTGATGCAATGAAGCTTCTTGTCTGTCCCAGTTTTGCATCATAAATCTCTTTCCCTGTCAGTGGATCGAGACAATTGACCAATCCGTTCCAGTTCACATTATAAAGCCGGTCCCGGTACAGCAGCATTGTATGCATATAAGATCCCCCTCTGGGTTTGTACCAGAGAACACCGGCATTTGATGTCTCTCCGTCTTTAATTGTAATATCACCGGTAGCACTGGTCTTAACAGCCATAATTGGAGAATACTTACCATGTGCGCTGTTAAAGTAAATAAGATCTTTCCCTATTATTGGTGTAGGGATCTGGATATCACCACCTCCAGACATTCTCCATATTTCCTTTCCTGTTGCTGCATCATAACCTCCCCTGTGCCTGAATCCGTTAACGGCAATATATGGCCTGCCATTATTATAATAGATATTGGGTGTACACCAGCCCGGATACTCATCCCTGTCAGCTTTCCACAACTCCTTTCCGGTACGGACATCATATGCAGCCAGAAATGAATTTTCAAGTACATCGCACTGGATGATCACTTTCCCGTCATATATCACAGGGGAGCTGGCAAATTCCCACTCAGCATCTTTCATGGTGAAAAAAGCTGATCTGAGAACTCCGAAGTTTTTCTGCCATTGGAGATTCCCGTCGAAGTCATAGCAATAAAGTCCTTCAGAGCCAAAGAATGCCACTGCATATTTCCCGTCCACAGCCATTGTAGTATTTGCATGAGTGGATTTTGGATGTCTTTTAATTGCCGGTATGCCTGTGTATGGAGTTCTTTCCCAGATGATCCTGCCGCTATTCTTATCAATACAATAAACTTTCCAGGAATGAACCGATTCATCTTTTACAGGAGTAACATCACCATAAAGACCGGGTTTGAAACCTGCATTATCCTGTTCACTGACCGCAGTTGTTATGAACAGCCTGTCTCCCCAGATGACAGGGCTTGAAATACCAAGTCCCGGAACAGGTATCTTCCACCGGATGTTGACAGACTTTTCAATATCAAATTCAGAAGGCAGTCCTGTATTGTCAAGTACTCCTGAGGCAAAATAACCTCTGTAGCCCGGCCACTGGCGTCCGGGATTGATCTGCGCCGGCATCAGGAGTGTCGATGCCAGGATTGCGGCTGATAACGTTAATACATGAACAGGCTTCATAGTAAGACTTAATTGAGATTTTAATAACAATTCTCATCACCCTAAAATTTGAAATTATATGTTAATGATATAATATGTTCGTATCGTAGTTTCGGGTGATAATCGCGCTGATATATATATTCAAGATCGATTGCATGTTTTTTTGAAATTTTGTATTCAACACCTGCCGCAAATCTTTTCTTGTCAATAAGATCCTCAGGTTCTTTATTAACCGGAAAGAACAATTCACCTGAGATATACGGATTCAGCGGGAATGAAGGGGTTTTCAATACAGCAGCTGTCTTAAATCTCAGATGGGATGAAGGTATCCTGTCATCTTCGTCTTCAAAATATGTCTTATAGCGGCGTTCGAACCTGACACGTCCGGAAAAATCAATCCGCCAGAAATCAAAGGTACCTTTAATTCCTGCGTACCATTTATGCCTCAAATGATATTTATCATCGTCTTCTATGTTGCTTGTAATCCTATATGATCCTGCAAGTGAAAGAAATTTAGTAAGATCATAGGACAGTTCCCCTTCGAGAAATGTTTCTTCAATTTTTGATGCATTGTCAAAAGTCCGGAGAACGGGAGATAATTCAACTCCCAGTTTTTTTGTAAGCTCATGTTTGATCGAAATGTTGTACCATACCCCAAAGTCGGTCTTCTGCGAAAAACCTGAAAATGAAATAAAAATTATAAAAGTCAGGAAGAATAATATCCTTTTAATCATCATCGTCATCTTCTTTTTTATTGTTGGAATTGACATTTCCTTCAGGTTCCCGGACAAAGTAATAGATTGTTACCTCACATGTCTCTTTCAGGAAATCAATTTTACCTATCTCTATCCTGTTAATGTTCGTAATACCTGTTCTTTCCCTGAGATCGTTCATCAAAGCTTCCCTGTTTTCAGGTTTTATAAGTCCGATCTTCTCATATTTGATAAGTTTGGATGATTCATGTTTCAGAAGCCAGAGTTTTTCCAGACCATATGTGATAAAGATAATCGCGAAATTTGCAAAAATTATTTCAATTACTGACGAAACAGTTGTTGTAAGGGCGTTTATCACGGATACTCCTATTATAAGGAAGAGATAGGTCATTTCCTTGATGGGTATCGGATTTGTCCTGTATCTTATTATACCGAAGATTGCAAATAAGCCAAGTGCAAATCCTATCTGTAGCTTTACATTTTCCAGCATGAAACAGAGAAGGAAAACAACAGCTGAAATGAGTATGTAGGTAAAAAGATAATCTTTTCTCTTTGCTCTTGAATAATACAGCCATCTTACGAGGATCATAATAATCCCCATATTAAATAAGAACCTGAGGACCAGTTCTGTAAAGTCACGAAAATTAATAATTCTCAGGACTGTTTCATTTATTTCAGCGGCAAGCTGGTTTAAAGGTAATTCCATTGTAGTTTTTTCAGTGTCAGGATACAGGTTTAGCTAACGGTCAATATGATCAGCAAGTTCTGAAGCCGGAAATATAAGCTGCAAGTCCGACGTATTTACATCCTAAAGATATATAATTATTTGTTTATTCTAATTCCTTATATCGTTCAGGAATAATCTTTTACAACAAATTTTGTGCATATTTTATTGAAATTCAGAAAAAAAATCTGAAAATCAGTTCAGCACTGTGTCAGTCCAAGGTTAAGAGCAGGCTGTACATCCGGATTTATGGTTCCGAGAATAACGAGAGCTGCTCCAAGAGCTGTGGCATTGAATATCTCTGATGTGTAAACATGTTTCATCGGATAAGAGTCAGAGATCAGTTTGCGGAACAAATGATTATTTGAGAATCCGCCTGTAATATATAGATTTTCAATATCATCATCAGCGGGAATTACCAGATCGACAGCTTCGCATGTCAGTTCGGTCAGTTCTGCCATGAGCTGGTGATATGCTTCATCAAAAGTTTTGAAGACAAAGAAATCCTGTTTTTCCTTCAGTTCCCTTGAATATGGATGCATGTCGAAATAAAATCTGTTTCCGGATGATCTTGCCCTGCATAATTCCAGTAGTTTTTTGTCGGGTTTAACTGTCTTATAATAATCAGGCTGTGTTTTGAAATGCTCATTAAGTCTGTTTATGGCAGTTTCATGAATATTTCCCAGGAATAATCTTGAAGACTTCACCGGTTTCCTGGTTATGCTCATATAGCAGAGGCAATCATGGTCGAGCTGTTCTGCAGTAAGTATTTCAGTATTGAATGGATTCATATTAATACACCATGTTCCTGTGGATATCAACAGGAATTTTCCCCTGCTGCTCGAAAAATAAGGAGCCAGCGATGAAGAGCTGTCGTGTATCCCTATTCCGGCCATTATCTTTTTCCCGTCAATCACAATTTCCTCAAGTGTACCTACGCCTGAAGGATCAGGAAGAATAATACCCTCATCTTTAACCCACCTATGGTAATTCATATTATCAAAATCCCATAGTGCAGTATGGCAACCGATGGAAGTATGTTCTGAGTAGATCTTCCCGGTAAGGAGGTAAGAAAGATATTGCGGAAAATGCAGTATATACCTGACCTTTGAAAAAACTTCAGGTTTTTCATATCTGAGCCATACGATCTGCATTCCCGAGTTCAGCATTCCGAGTGCAGGTGATGCTGTTCTCCTGCAGAATTCATCCTGTCCTCCGTATTTCTTATAGATCTTTTCGGGTATCCGGTCATTGACTGGTTTCAGATAATTGTATACAGGAGTGATTCTTTTCCCTTCTGCATCCAGATATACAAGTGTGGCACCGTATGTTGTAAAATTGACTGCAGTCAGATCATATTTATCGGACCGGATAAGTTTGTGTATCGATTCTTTTATCCATCTTTCGATATGTTCGATATCATCACAGGGAAAACCGTCGTCGTCGGTTGTTTCTGCGAATTTTTCCTCGAATTCCGAAACAGGCTTCAGGTTATAATTGAAAAGTATTACCTTCTTGTTTGTCTTTCCTACATCAAATACTGCAATAACTTTTTCTTTCATGACACTGATTTATATGACAAATTAAATAGCAGAGTCTGTACTCAAATCACTTTGTATACTTCAGTGAATCCTTTGTGTTCTTTGTGTTTACCTTTGTGACCTTTGTGGCTAAGCAGAATTTTTCTTTAACCACCAAGAGCACAAAGTGCTCACTAAGGACACGAAGGACTTTAGTTTAGCATGTCAAAACAATTCATCTTTTTAAGAGGACGTCTTTTTCGTATTTTTCTATTTCAGTAATATAATCCGCACCAACCGGAACATTGTTAAGCATGCAGAAATAATCCCATACTACGCCGAAAGGTTTGGATTTCATGAGTTCGAGCATAGCAAGGCGTTCAAATGTTTTGCCCTGTTCCTCCATTTTGACCAGAGTTTTGCCAGGTTCAAGCAATGCAAACAGAAATGCCTGTTGTACAGCTCTTGTACCTATCACATAAGCCCCTATCCTGTTAAGGCTTGCATCAAAATAATCAAGGCCGATATTAACCCGTTTAAGAGCTTTTGCTCTGACTATCTCCTGTGCAATGAGTACGATCTCATCATTGAAAGTGGTTACATGATCGCTGTCCCATCTCACACCTCTGGTCATATGTAAGAGGAGTTCATCAGAGAACAGAAGAAGTGAGGATATTTTATCTCCTACAGATTCTGTAGGATGGAAGTGACCGTTATCGAGAGTTATCATAATATTATTTTTAACGGCATATCCCATATAAAAATCGTGTGATCCGACAACCATCGATTCGGATCCGATTCCGAAGAGCTTACTTTCAACCGAGTCCTTGAGATACTTTTTAGGATATTTCACGGCAAATATTTCATCGAGCGATTTCTTCAATATCTTTCGTATACCATACCTGTCCACAGGAATATCCTTGGAACCGTCCGGTATCCAGAGGTTATGGACCGTTGGTGTCCCCAGCTGTTTCCCCATTTCGGCACCTATAGCCCTGCATCTCTTTACATGTTCAACCCAGAATTTGCGTATCTTCTCATTTTTACTGGAGAGAGTATATCCGTCATCGGCAAGTGGATGAGAAAAGCAGGTACAGTTGAAATCTATTCCGATCTTCCTCTTTTTTGCCCAGTCGATCCATCCCTGGTAATGTTTTATTTCGATTTTATCACGGTCAACGAATTTTCCGCCGAATTCTCCATAGCTTGCATGAAGATTAAGTCTTTGTTTTCCCGGCAGAAGCGACATAACCTTATCGAGATCGGCTCTCATCTGTATTATTGTCTTTGCCTTTCCGGGGAAATTTCCGGTTGCCTGGATACCACCACCTCCGAGCTCGGCTCCCTCTTTTTCAAATCCACCGACATCATCAGTCTGCCAGCAATGCAGACTGACAACTATTTCTGAAAGGTCTGAAAGGACCTGTCCGGTATCAACTCCGAGTTCAGCATATTGTTCTTTTGCCAGCTTGTATGCTTTTTCAATTGCGTCTTTTTTCATCATTTAATGTTTTAATTATTTTTTTAACATAATATTCCAAATTTGTACTAAGCTCTTCCTTTGTGTCCTTCGTGTGTACTTAGTGCTCTTTGTGGTTAAATGTAAAATTGTTATTTAAACACAAAGGACACAAAGGTAAGCACAAAGAGCACGAAGGGGTAAAAAAAATCATTCCATATAAAATACCTCTTCAAGCGGGATACTTACAGGTGAATTATCGGGATTTGTTTCCATTATATCGGCCATATATTTCCACCATTTCTGAACAATCTCAGTAGTTCCGAGATCCTGCGATGAACTTTCACCTTTTTGTTCCTGGTAAGCAAAGAGAGTATTAGTTTCCTCATCGAGCCAGATTGAATAATTACCGACACCGGTTTCTTTAAGAAGTCTTACAAGTTCGGGCCATATTTCATTATGCCTTTTTTTGTATTCTTCCCGGAATCCGGGATATAATTTCATCTTAAATCCGAATCTTTTTACCATATTTTTATCAGTTTATCCGAGTTTAACTATAAAAGCTGAAAGGATAAGCACTACAATACCGATAATCAGGACAATTATCGTTTTTGTTGAAACACCCTTCCATTCCCTGAGTATTATTCCCCATATATTGCTGATTGCTATGTTGAGTGCCATAAGAATGCTCCAGCCAAAAATAGCCATTCCTGCAGGAAGTTTACTGGAACCCATACCGAAGAAGTGAAACTGGAGGAACCAGAGAAGCCCGGCAAGAAAGGTAAAAAAGAGGTTATTGACAAGGATGTTGCCTGAAACCGTATAATAATCCTTATATGTCTTGTTCTTTATGTTCAGGAATACACAATATACAAGGTTTGTGATAAAACCTCCGAGAAGGATGAAAATAAGTGAAGGATTTTTCTGGTACAGAGGATTTGTACCATGTGCAAGTGCTATCTCTTCTATCGGTTTGCCGGCTTCATATCCGAAATTGAAACAGGCACTCATTATTCCGGCAAATATTGCTATTAGAATTCCTTTCTTAAGTGCAAATTCCTTTACAGCAGCTTTTTTCTCTTCTTCCGACATCTCCCTGCTTTTAAGGGATCCTGCATAACCGATAATTATAATTCCGGCAACAGTTATTGAAACACCTATTACCGTAAGTATGCCTCCTGTTGTTGAGAACAGGTTATCACCTGCAATTACAGGCGGAAGCAGTGTTCCGAAAGCTGCACACAATCCTAACGCAATGCTCTGTCCGAGGGCCACTCCAAGATATCTCAGTGCAAGTCCGAATGTAAGTCCTCCAAATCCCCATAACATACCAAAGAAGGCTGCCATGAATTTGGCAGAAGATGGTGATTCACTGATAATGGGCATCAGCTGGCCTTTCGGGATAAAGATCAGGGCGAAGATCCATGGGATAAGTATCCAGGCAAAAAAACCCTGGCTGATCCAGTATGATTCCCATGCCCACGATTTAACTTTTTTAAACGGTACATAAAAACTTGCAGCTCCGATGCTGCCAAGGGCGATGAGCAATATGCCTGTTATAGGATCCATTTTAATGCATTTTTTATTATGATCCGCAATTTAACAACTTTCGTTCAGGAAAATGGCACCCGATCTATTTTTTTATTCATACATTTTTTATAACCTTGGGTTTTATTATTCAAAATCCTTAATCATGAAATCACTTAAATTATCTTTTATTCTGATGATCCTGTCGATGGCACTAAATGCGCAAAATCTTGTTGTGAAGGATCTTACCTGCGAGTTTAAAACCAATCCCGTGGGTATTGATGTATTGCAGCCACGTTTATCATGGAAGATAAACGGAACCGGGTATGGTATTCTTCAGACTGCATATTCAATAAGGGTTGCTGCTGATCCCGGATTCGCATCGTCAAAGATCGTTTGGGAATCAGGCAAGGTAGCCTCGGATGAATCACATCTGCTGGTCTATAAGGGAGCTGATCTCAAATCGGGTCAGAGATATTACTGGCAGGTAAGGATCTGGGATAATAAAGGCAGGTCGACACGCTGGAGTGAAGCAGCATACTGGGAAATGGGACTTCTCTCTGCGTCTGACTGGAAAGCCAGATGGATAGAGCTTGAGGATGATACAAACAGGTATTCACCATCACCTCATTTCCGCAAGGAATTTACAATAACCAAAGCAATAAAAAAAGCAACAGTATACGTGACAGCACATGGTTTATACGATCTTAGTCTGAATGGTAAAAGGGTTGGCGATCAGGTGATGATGCCGGGATGGACTACATACGGAAAAAGACTTCAATACCAGGTATATGATGTTACCACACAGGTTGTGAGAGGTGAAAATGCGATAGGAGCTTTTCTTGGCGACGGTTGGTACAGAGGAACACTGGCCTGGGGTAACAACTGGGCCATCTACGGTAAAAGGCTCGGACTTCTTATGCAGCTGAAGATAGTTCATACAGATGGAACAGAAACACTTATCATTACCGATGAATCGTGGAAAGGACATAATGATCCTGCAATAAGGATGAATGATATATATAACGGTTACACATATGATGCAACCAAACGTCTGACAGGCTGGAGCAATCCGGGTTATGACGACAGTAAATGGAAGAAGGTGAGGATCGGCAGCTATAATGATAATCTTGTTGCATCCGAGGGAGCTCCGATCAAAAAGATAGAAGAATTAAAACCTTTAAAGGTATTCCGGTCGCCAAAGGGAAGTCTTCTTGTTGACATGGGCCAGAACATGGTGGGATGGATCAGACTGAAAGCAAAAGGGCCGAGAGGCACGGTCATTACCGTGAGGCATGCAGAGGTACTTGACAAATACGGTGAATTTTATACGGAAAACCTCAGAGCTGCAAAAGTACAGCTGACACTTACTCTTGCAGGAACAGGCGAAGATGAGATATTTGAACCCAGGTTTACTTTCATGGGTTTCAGATACCTTGAAATAAGCGGGTTTCCCGGAACTCTTACTACTGATAATATTACCGGAGTTGTAGTTCATTCGGAAATGAAGAAATCCGGAACTTACGAAAGTTCAAATCCGCTTCTGAACCAGCTTCAGCATAATATAGTATGGGGGCAGAAGGGAAATTTCCTCGATGTTCCTACCGATTGCCCCCAGAGGGATGAACGTCTGGGGTGGACAGGCGATGCACAGGCATTCTGCAGAACTGCAGCTTTCAATTTCAACGTTGCACCCTTCTTTACAAAATGGTTGAAAGATGTTGCACTCGATCAGAAACAGGGAGGAGAAGTACCGGATGTCGTTCCGGATGTACTAAATCCACAAAACGCTGTCAGCGCACAACCTTCGGCAGGATGGGGCGATGTGGCTGTAATTGCACCGTGGACAATGTATACGGTATATGGTGACAGGAGATTGCTTGAAACCCAGTATCCGAGCATGAAGAAATGGGTTGAATATATCCGAAAAAAAGCCGGCGATACATATCAGTGGAAAGGCGGAAGCAAATATGGTGACTGGCTTTTCTATCATCCGCCGGTAAACAGTCATACTGCAGCTGACGGATATACTGAACCTGATTTTATCGCTACTGCATATTTTGCCTATTCCGCAAGCCTTCTTGCTCAGGCAGCAAAAGAACTGGGAAAGACGGATGACGAAAAAACCTATAATGAACTTTTCAATAATATCAGGAAAGTATTTATCAGAGAATATGTTACTCCGGCAGGAAGAGTCGGGACATGTTCACAGACATCATACATACTTGCTCTTAAATTCAATCTTCTGCCGGATGATCTGCGTGAGAAAGCTGCCAGATTCCTTGTTGATGATATAAAAGGAAGAAGGAACCATTTGTCAACAGGTTTCCTGGGAACAATATATATCTGCCATGAACTTACAAATGCCGGTTTTACTGATGTTGCCTATGATCTTCTGCTTCAGGAATCATATCCGTCCTGGCTCTACCCGGTCAAAATGGGTGCTA
>CAYQZL010000072.1:0-2706 GCA_964421975.1 uncultured Rikenellaceae bacterium | reverse complement strand
TGGCCAAAAACCTGACAGTACATTTCAGGATGCCGGAATGAATTCATTCAACCACTATGCCTATGGTGCGATAGGTGACTGGATGTACAGGATTTCCGCAGGTATTGAGACCTCAGCTCCCGGATACAGGCATCTTATTCTTCAACCTCATCCAACGAAAAAACTTGATTACACGAAAGCAACTTATGAAACACCATACGGAACGGTTGCTTCGGGTTGGGAAAGAAAGGACGGAAAGATTATCGTAAAGGTTCAGATCCCGGTCAATTCTGATGCGACTATTTTCCTTCCTGTGGATGATCATTCCAAAATAACACAGAATGGTCTGCCGCTGCCTGACCAGAAGGATCAGATAGTCGTTGATGATAAGAACAGGGACGGTAAAAGGATTGGAATAGTAAGAGGATCGGGTGAATATACTTTTGAATATATTGAATAGAATTCTTTTATAACAAACTCTCCGGATGGAATTCATTGAAGGGCATCTTGGAGAGTTTGCCGCTCTCCTTACAGCTCTCTTCTGGACAGTAAGCGCACTGGCGTTTGAAACTGCCACTATACGGCTTGGATCCGTTGCAGTTAATATTCTGAGACTTGTAGTCGGATTTATTTTCCTTTCAATACTGACATCAATAATCAGAGGTCATTTATTCCCTTCCGATGCCGGACCGGAAAACTGGTTCTGGCTTTCACTTTCAGGACTTGTGGGATTCGTCTTCGGTGACCTTTTCCTTTTCAAATCATATGCAGTTATAGGTTCAAGATTTTCAATGCTGATAATGACCCTTGTACCTCCGGTCACAGCCTTATTCGGATGGATTATACTGGGAGAACATCTTACAGCTCTTAACTTACTGGGAATGGTGCTCACATTCAGCGGGATAGGGATGGCAATTCTTACAAGGGACGGAGACAAAAGGGAAAAGTTCATTCTGAAACTCAAGCCCCTCGGCCTGCTTTATGCGTTCGGAGGAGCTGTCGGTCAGGCCCTGGGACTGATCTTAAGCAAGATGGGAATGAAGGATTATGATCCTTTCGCATCAACCCAGATACGTATCATTTCAGGAATTGCCGGATTTGCTATTCTGGTTACATTAATGAAAAGGTGGAGAAGCGTGATGATGTCGGTAAGAGACAGGACAGGGATGAAAGCCCTGACACTGGGAGCAATGTTCGGACCATTCCTTGGTGTCTCATTTTCCCTCGTTTCGGTGAAACTGACAAAAGCAGGGATAGCATCAACCATTATGGCACTGACTCCTGTTTTTATCATTATACCTGCAATCCTGTTATATAAGCAAAAAGTAACCATTCCGGAAATTGCAGGTGCAATAATAAGTGTGTGCGGTGTTGCTCTTTTCTTTATTTAATTTATGTGCATGTATTATGACTGCCGATGAATTACGGGAACGTATTCCCCCTGGTGAGATCAGGTTTTCCACATCCAGATCAGGAGGTCCGGGCGGGCAAAATATAAATAAGGTAAATACGAAAGTTGAACTGAGGTTCGATATAAAAAATACCTTTCACTTAACGGGAAAGGAAAAGGAAAAGATATTTCTGCGGCTGAAAAACCGTATCAATTCAGATGGTGAACTGTTGATCACCTCAAAGTCAGAGAGAACACAGCTGATGAACAAAAAGAAAGCTGAAGAAAAGCTGTTTAAACTCCTTGCATCGGCGCTTAGTGAAAAAAAGAAGCGGAGATCAACATATCCCACCGTTGCATCCGTGAAAGAAAGGCTTGAAAAAAAGAAAATCCGCAGCAACATAAAGAGGATGAGAAAAGACAAAGGTCTGCCTGCGGAGTAAAAATCAGTTAAGAGATACATGTCATCATCATTTATAAGATGCAGCTGACTGCAACACGCGGACGGCATTGTGTTCCTCATGCCACGGGCGTTTACATCTGGTGACCAACTACGTATTATAATATGTATTATAATATGTATTAAAATATGTATTATAATACGTAGGTAACTCCGGAATGATAAATATCATTTCATTAATTTCTTCCGGAAGCTCTTCCGGTGCAGGTCTGGCATTATTATTGTTTATCAACCTTTTTAAAAAAAATCCGTATAAGGGATTTTTAAAAATGGAAATAATGAAAACTGATTAGCGTAAAATGATAGAAAAGTCATCACAAAACATTATTTATAATTTTAAAAAGCAAACTATTTTATTTGCATATAAAACACAGGTTAATAATGTGTTAGCTAACATAAAAATTAAGCGGAGAAATTCTGATGTTGATAAAATGATTTCTCTGTTAATATTTATGACGGGTATGTGATACAATGTATTATCAGATTACATATTTTCGCACCAATTATTTAAAAAGTATTAGTAACAATTTAAAACCAAATTATCCTTTAAAAGAAAACGATGAATTATTTCATCACGTGCTATGAATGCTAACAGTAATGAGGCTACGGCACTCCGTGGAGAGAGCCGCCTCGTGGGTCGTTCTTCAGAAGAAGAGCCTGGCGCGAAAACCATGATTTTTTCGCAAAACGAGATCCCAACTCAGTTAGTTAGCAACAGAAGTTCGGACTTCAGAAACCGCTTCTTTCCCCTAACAACTATCGACTCCTGGAATGATTGGAAATGGCAGCTCAGAAATTCGATCACAACGATTGATGAGCTGAAAAAGATCATGAAGTTATCCGAGAAGGAAATTATGGCCATTAATAATCTTAAAGG
>CAYQZL010000071.1:0-21524 GCA_964421975.1 uncultured Rikenellaceae bacterium | reverse complement strand
GCAAAGAGCGGAGAGCAAAGAGCGGAGAGTTAGGTGCTGGGAGCAGGGTGCAGAGGGAGCCAAAGCTCAGGGTAAAGGTCAGGTGAGCGATGAGCGATGAGGGATGAGCGGTGAACTCAGGGAGCAGAACGCAGGGAACCATCGTAATTACCCATATTAACCACAGTAATGAAAAGAAGCTGTGCCATATCTTCCATTATTTCAGGTTTTATTATGTCTATATTATCTCCGGGGAGGTGGTAATTATTTCTGGAACCATAAGTAGCAAAACTTAGTGAGGGGACACCGGCACTAAGGAATCTTGCAGCATCGAGCCTGGGCCGGCCAAGGTTTGAGAAATAATTTGCCGAGAGCGGCCGATGGATATATTTCTCATTTGCTTCTTCAACAAATTTCCATAATCCAGGAAAATTAAGGCCGGCATTTGCATTGATAGCATGACCGATCCCAACACCATCCATGTTGAGCAGAATGCTTTTTTCAAGCGGGAAAACCGGGTTTTCCAGATAAGCTTTTGACCCTATAATTCCCTGTTCCTCGGCACCGAAAGAAAGGAACAGAACTGATCTTTTTAATCTGATCTTATTCTCCGCAAGAGCTTTTGCAACACCCATCATTACAGCGACCGCCGAAGCATTGTCATTTGCTCCCGGGATTATTTCATAACAACGGCCAAGATGATCGAGATGCGCGCCGATTATGATTACTTCTTTGCTCAAAACCGGATCTGTCCCTTCAAGCAGACCAATAATATTGCTACCGCGTCCGTCGGGAAAATGCTCAGTTGCCATTTTAATTGTGACAGTTTTACCGGTATTGAATGATGACGGTTTAAGGCCTTCCCTGATGCCGGCAATCACCTTATCGTGCGATTTACCCGTCCCGGCGAAAATATCATTGACAACTGTATTTCCGGTATGGACATAAATAAATTCCTTGTTGTAAGCATTGTTTGGATTCCCGATTGGTCCGTAATTATACAGCATCCCCACAGCTCCATGTTTTACGGCATTGATCAGTTTAGTCTGATGAAATGAATGTTCATACCATGGAGTGAATTTTTCAGCACCCGCACCGGGAGATACAGGGGCTTCAGGTTCAATAAGGATAATCTTCCCCCTGACATCTAAATCTTTATAATCATCATAGCCCAGTTCCGGTGCAGTGATCCCGTATCCTGCATATACAACCTCAGTAGTTACCTCACCGTTTCCAGAGGTCGATCCGGGCATATATTCTGTAACATATTTATAATTTTTCAGAATGTTACCTTCCTTTCCTTGTTTAAGGTGAAGCGAAACACCGCAATCAGGATAAACAAGAGTATAGGGTATATCAAACCACTGGAACCATGTTCCTTTTTCACCGGCAGGCGTCAATCCCCATTCTTTGAACATCGAAGCTAGCCATTCTGCACACTGCTGATACTCAGCGGTCCCGGTGAGTCGTCCGGCAAATTTTTCATCGCACTGAATTTTTACATATTCGAGCAGATCATGACTCGAAATTGAATGCATTGCGGAAATTACCGGATCCGGCTGGGTTCTCTCCTGAGCGTATGATGTAACAGTTAACAGGAGGGTTATAAATAGTATCAGTCTGTTATTCATAATCTGTAAGATATTTAAAATCAAACCATTTTATTTATTCCCTACGGGAAATTGAAGCTTTATTATTATCAGTTCTATTATCATTAATTCCCTACGGGAAATTAGTAAGAATTTCAATTAAGCATAATATTGTTCCTGGGGAAATAATTTCAAGTTGAACCATATCGTTCATATTTTATATCTTTTAGCCATTAAGTGTAATATATCATAAGTTCGTTTACACTTTTTAATTGAAGAAATGTTTCATGAGTTCGTTTACACTGACACATTTGCATCCTTTTCATTTCTTTCGGAATCCTCTTCTAATGAATCAAAGAGAGGTTTTGAAAGAAATGAAAATATTCTCGCAAGCCAAAATGGCGTCAACGAACTCTTGACATTTTGATGTAAACGAACTCTTGACATTTATCAATTAAGCATTAATGGCAATAGATAACCGGATCATTCATCCCCTATCCTTTTTGCCCGTAGGGCATTAATGTCAATAGAAATATGTTGTCCAAATTGTATCTCCTTTGCCCGTAGGGCATTAATGACAATAGAAATATGTTGTCCAAATTGTATCTCCTTTGCCCGTAGGGCATTAATGTCAATAAAAAGAGATTGTGCAAAAATTGTCCTGTTTACCTTACTCTGTCATTCCTTATCAACTCTTTTTGAAAATTTTTCGGTATATCTCGGACCAATATCAGGGAATTTTCTGAGCAGATCATCAATATCCTTCAGATCATCCTGTGTCAGTTTAATATCAGCCGCAACTGCATTTTCCGCTAGATATTTTCTCTTTTTGGTACCGGGTATCGGAATAATATGATCTCCCTGCGCCAATATCCATGCAAGAGCCAGCTGCGCCGGAGTGCAGTTCTTATCATTAGCCATACCTGCAAATGCTTTAGCCAGCTTCCGGTTATTTTCATAGTATTTACCTGAAAAGCGGGGAAGCTCCTTCCTGAAATCCCTTTCACCTATCTGTTCCGCATCCAGCTTATCGGTTATCAGTCCCCTGACAAGCGGACTGAAAGGAACGAAAGTGATGCCTTCAGCTTTGCAAAAAGGAAGTATTTCTTTTTCCACATCACGTGTAAGTAATGAATATTCACTCTGGAGAGCGGAAATCTGATGAACACTGCAGGCTTTACGTATTGACCCTGCTGATGCCTCCGACAGCCCCAGGTATCTCACCTTACCCTCTTTTACCAGGTCACTCATAGCACCTGTCATTTCCTCAACAGGTACCTTCGGATCAAGACGATGAGCATAATACAGATCTATTGTATCAATTTTCAGCCGCTTTAAACTTGCCTCAACGGCTTTTCTCATAGATGAAGGCGATACATCCAGAAAGAAGGGATCATCCGGAGTTGCCTGAAAACCAAATTTAGTGGCAATGAATACTTTATCCCGGTGTCTGGAAAGGACCTCCGAGATCAGAATCTCATTTACTCCACTACCATAAATATCCGCCGTATCCCAGAAATTGATTCCAAGATCAACAGCCATCTCAAGTGTGGCAATGGATTCCTTATCATCCTTTTCACCATAGGCATGGCTCATGCCCATACAACCCAGCCCAATAGCTGATAATTTAATCCCTGTCCTGCCCAGTTCCCTGTATTGCATATCGATGTTATTTATTTTATTGATTTTGTTTTCTGTATGCAGGCTGCTTCATCGGAGCATCCTCATCGCTAAAGATCTTAAATAGTATCGGGTCCTGCAATATTTCTGTGAATAATTTCGGCTTTCCATCGATCAGTACCTGGTTATTTACAAGTCGTATCCCATGACTGTAATCGACATACCAGTAGATATGACCACTATAAACAGGCTGAATTGGATTTCCGTCTGTTTTGTGCCATCCATATATTACCACCTTCCCGGGTTGAGCATCGATCCGTGATGATAGTATTACATCCTTTTTAATACCTGCTATCAGTTTCCCGTGGCTGCTACCCGATTCCAAAAGCTGTTTCTCAATCCGGGCATTATGCTCGATAAATTTTTCAACTGTTTCATTTTCATGTCCGACCGGGACATAATTAAAAGGTTCAAGTCTGACTTCGGCTGATCTGTATATATTGTCACTTATTACAGATGTGATCAATGATGCTCCAAATTTATCAGCCACTCTTTGTGCTGTATAAGGATTCATTGGTATACGGCAAAAATCATCATTACTGCCTACCGCAACATAATCCGGCATAACCTCATAAATAACATTGTGAGTTTTGCCCTGTGAATCGCAGAATTCTCCACTTATAGTCACCGGATCTCTCAGAAAATCCGGCATGTTACCGGATGAAACAGCTTTGTAAATCTCCTCTTCACGTTCTTCAGCTGATAATGATCTGATCCTGTTCATGATTTCAGATCCGCTTTCTGTTGATGGATCGCGAACGGGAATATTGAGCATTCTGACAGGTATTATCAGGGAATCATTTATCAGATCGGAATATGCCCTTTTGCCATAATAAGTATAATTCTTTTGTTCATGTTTTGTTCCGCTGAGAATACTGTGAATGAATCCGTTGAGTTCAACCTGGGTGGTGTGAAAAATTTTTCCTCCCGGATTTGGTTTCAGGATGATTTCGATACGTCTTCCCGGCGATATGCTCCAATGCAATGAATCTCTTTCCTTTTCCCTGAAATTGAAATAGCCGGAAAGATAATTCTTCATCATTTTACTCCTGTACCAAGTTCCTCCTGTCGGCGAGACCAGGGGTTTTCCGTTATAGATAACCACGCTGTCGTTATAAGCAAGAGTGCACAGATATTTATTTTTGCCGGACATCAGCCAACCTGTAACTTTCTTTCCATGAAGTGTATCTTCATAACCGTAGGTACTATCGAGGAATCCGATCCTGACGATTGAAGACGGGATCTCTTTTACAGAACTGATATAGCTGAAAATAAATCTTCCTCCGCCGCTGTGACCATTGAGTGCTATCTCAGGTTCCCATTCTCTAAAGATACCGGTAATCCGGTCAAGCATCTCTTGTATCTTTCGCTGCGGATCAGTTGTATTTGCAACCCATGAAGGCCAGCTTAAACGTGAATTTTCAAGATAAGCAACAACAATCGTCCGGTCTTTGATCACGCTCCTTAGAAATCTTGTCTGTGCTCCTATATGTTGAAGGTCATAGCGATAATCAATCCCCGGCTTCGCTTTCCTGCCAAAGGAATGTTCAATTGAGCTGCCATTCGGTAAAACATAAAAAACAAGCAGTACCTTATCCTTTTTACCGAAACCTTTCAGAGGAGCATTTATCAGTATACGGGTGCCATTTTTCGCATCTTCAATCATAAGCTGTTGTTCATCAAAGCTTCCTGAATTTCTGAAACCCGGCAATTTCTGAGCCTCTGCAGCAGGAATCAGAAAACTAAACAGCAGAGCTGACAGGATGTACTTCATCTTTTTTTCGTGAGAATGATCTTTTTATCAGTAAACCTCCAAAAATAACTGCACCCAGTACTCCGGATACAATGACCGGCCAGTTCCCGACAAATGCTGCATTTGTCGCCATCGCCAGACCAAAGCATGCAACTATTCCGAGTAAACAATCAGTTATCTGGGAACGCAATGACTTATCATGCCCCGGGAGGGAAGGATATTTCCTTCTCAGCTTTTTCCATCCTGCGGGAGGACGGCATCTGAGATAAAAATTCTTAAGTGTCTCATCCTGTTCAGCGGGAGTGACAAGGGTTATCAGAGTAATAACTGAAACCGCTATAATAAATAACATGCCTGTTCCCTGCCACACGGGCTTGCTCTGGAAACCGAGAATGAACCAGAAAAGTATCGTCAGGGGCAATCCGAGAATTGTTGCAGTCATTTCTCCCCAGACATTGAAACGGGGCCAGAAAAATCTGAAATAAGCCAGCGGCAGCCAGAATATTATTACAACAGAATTTATGAAAAGGAACCAGCTGACCATATTATCAACAAACAACACAGCGATTAAAGAAGCTACGATAAAAAGTATCAAAGTAGTGACCCTGCTTATCGTCACTTCCTGCTTTTTGCTTATGTCAGGTTGTATTTGCTTATAAAAATCGTTGACTATGAAACTGCTTCCCCAGTTGATCAGGGCACTGAGGGTTGACATATAAGCTGCAACTTCGGTAGCGACAAGCAGCCCTCTGAATCCGACGGGAAGCTTACTGAATTTCACAATCGATCCCCATGCAAATGCAGGATCTTCAAGCATCCTGAATCCCTGCGGAGCCTGTCCGTATTTCGGAACAAGATCGTCGGCCCAGAACATTGTTATGCAGATTATACCAAGCCCGACCAGAGGAACTATCCTTACGCACAATGAAATGAATGTACTGAACAGCTGACCCCCGAGTGCATGCCCTTCATTCTTCGCAGCCATGAATCGCTGTGCTGTCATCCCTTCTCCTGCGCTTGGGGAACCTGCAAAAAACAATCCCAGAATAACGAACATCATTATAGTAAGCGGGGGGGTCACATCCGAAACAGGATTCAAGGATAATGCTTCTGGTCTGAGTTCGCTTACTTTTCCGAGGATCTCAACCCATCCTCCGTTCTGTGGTATTATTATCCCGAGAAAAACGAGACTGCCGGCTATCATCACGACCATCTGAACTACTGAAACCATAACCGAACCCATCAGTCCCCCAAGAAGAGTGTAAATTACAGTTATTGATCCGAAGATCAAGAGTATTGAGACCATTGAGATCGGGAAAAGAGGTCCTATGGTCTTGGCAAAAAAGCCCGTTATATAAGCCAGTGTAAGCATTGAAAAGAAGCACATAACCAGGGCATATATCCTTCGTGCAATAACAGCCGGTCTTCCTCCGTATCTTATAGAAATAAGTTCAGCTGTGGTCACGATCCTCATCCTCTGCCACATCTTCGACCAGATGATCGCAACGAGCGGCATCCAGATTATCCATTGTGCCCACCACAACCAGTTCCCTGAAAAACCATAGAGGAAAACAAGCATTACAAATCCCCCGAGTCCCGACTGATAGGTAGCCGCATTCGAGATACCGAGAGACCACCATGCGAGATTCCTGTTTGCTGTGAAAAATCCTTCCTGCCCTCCTGATCCGGCAGACCTGGTGTAAACAACACCTACAAACATGGTCGCGACTGTAAGAACAATCACTACCACCCAGTCAATACTTCCCATAAACGTCTCTTATGTGTTTCATGAATTATTTAATCAATCCCCTGACAATATCGATTGCTTCTTTAAGATAGATCTTTTCAGTTTCCGGTGTGAGCGGGGAGGGCATAAGTTCGTAAATATATGCCTGATCAGCTTCATAACTCTTATTATCAAATGCTTCTTTGGTGGCAATATATGCCCCGGTCCCATGAGCATAAGTTATACAAAACAAATGATGGCCTGAGAACTGTTTTTTAAGCTCAATCTGATATTTTACAAAAAGCTCTCCCTGGTTAAAAAACATAACTGTATTGCCCAGCTTCAGAACATTTATATTAACAGGTAAGTTTTCTCCCGTCTCATTATTGTCTATCATCTCAAACACTTTGTTTTTCCACCTTTCGAGCATTTCCTTCCAGGTAAAAAATTCGGTTATATCAGAATATTTTCTTCTGACCTCATTTTCAATATGTTCTTTTGTTATTACCTGGTCCCTGAAAGGTATATAGATCGTTTCCGATATCTGTTTCAGATCCGGATCAGCCATATCCCTGGTCAGGATTGCAGATATTACGGCTTTACCCAGCTTTTCTCCTTCCTTATCCGTAACCTCCGGTTCGGTATGATCTGTTTCACGGGGGTTCAGATCACCTGTTGCACCATTGACAAAAACAGCCATACCGCCATATTTTTCCTCTACCACTTCCCTGGCTCTTCCCGGGTAATCGGTTGAAATATAATTGCTCGCATATCCAAGTGTCACAGGATGACATGCATAATTGAAAAGTGTAACCTTCTTCTCTCCTGTTTTGTCTTTCAACTGAAGTACCATCACCTCCCTGTCAGTCAGTCCGTCAGGATCACCAACCCTGTAAGCCATACTTCCGTCATCAGGTTTTATATCCCGCCTTGCAATATTTATATCACATTCCGACTTACCGAAAAAAATATCTGCTTCCCTGAATTCCCCATTAATTACCGAACAGGCATTTTCAGTCACTTTCCTTTTAAAAAGATCAATATACCTGTCGTTGGCATCATACCTTCCTGCTTCAATTTCAGGGGCTGAATGAGAATGAATGGAAACAATAATAACGGAGTTTTCCTCAACACCAGTTTTTCCGGAAATATCTGCCTTTATCGAATTTATTATTCCGGGATCGACGTCCATCAGATCGTTAACTACCAGGCATATAATCTTCTCCCCCTGCCTGATCGCAACACATCTGGAGGTAAGCCGTCTGTGTATTTCCTTTGACAATCCTTTCCGGTTTGCATAACCCGCCAGAAGCACAGGTTCTCCGGGTGTTATATCCGCCTGACCGTAATTAAATAATAATCTGCTCATTAGACGCTTTATATTGTAGAGGATTTTAGAAAATGAAAATTACAAATAATTCAACTAAACTAATCAGCTTAATCCACCAATATTTTATTGCTTGTAATCTTCTGCGCCGTTGAGCCATTGAGTGGTTTTGCCTTTGTGCTCTTTGTGTAATCCTTAGTGCTCTTTGTGGTTAAACAACAATTTTTCTTTAACCACAAAGGACACAAAGGAATCACAAAGGATACGAAGTTTAAATTATTCTTCAAAACGAAATGAAAACAGATCCGCATCCTTCATTATGATCCGCAATCTGACCGGAGTATTTTGCAATTCAGAAAGATCGGCTTCCTTCTTCCAGTCAACTACCCGCGAAATCTCATTTCCTGTCAATGGAATACAATCAGCCGCTGAATAACCCTGAAGAACCTTTCCCTTATTATCCAGCAGTTCAATAATTATATATCCTGCAGCAGAGGTTGAGAAATTAACTGCCAGCTTTGATCCGGCGAAGGTCAGAAGCTTTGTAGTCATCTCTCCCGGATCATAATCAGCATGTAAAGAAGAAAAACCATCTATACGCAGGGAATATCTTCTCAGGTGGGATGTGGGCTGTGCATAATCCTGGTTAACATAAAACGACATTTCCGTTTCGCCTGTCTGAACGATATTAAGGGCAGGGTAATTGGTTCTCGACACCCAGTTCTGAAGGCCGATTCCCGGTCTGAGGAAGCCCTCCATAAATGTTCGCTGATATGTGTTCCCTCCTCTTGAAGTTAGCAGTACAGCGTCCGAGCAATCGCGGAAATAACCGGGATCCACTCCCAGTCTTTTTGCCTGCTCGTAGGAAATGATCTGTTTTCCCGGGAAAAATCTTGCAGCGGTTGCGATATAGATATGAGGAGCCCTGAAGTAATGACCTGTCTGATTTGTATAGAGCTCTTCGGGCGGAGTGTTACCGAAATCCATTGCAACAGGCGAGGACCAGTTAAAAAAATCAACCGAGGTACTCCTTCCCACACTTCTGATCATTTTATCCCCCACTTTCGCCCACTTACGGAAATAACAGACGTAACATCCTTCACATTCCGACCAGAATGAGATATTCTGTGAATCAAAAGGCTCTCCGGTAAAGACAGGCTCATTACGAATCTTCTTCCAGTGAATTCCGTCATCCGAAGAAAACGCAATCAATCCTTTGCTGAGTCCTCCGAGAGCCTTATACCTTTCGCTGACAGGAACATTATTTTTTGTATCCAGAAATGGAGAGAAATTATGAGATGCCGGTATTTCATCTTTCAGAATGACATTGTTATTCAGTGTTCCCATTACGTTAAAGATCTTAAGATCAGGTTTTACCCAGTTTATCCCGTCTGATGATTCTGCATAACAGGTCACTTCATCCGCTGTTCCGTCTTTACCTGCCACAGGCCGGCCACGATAATACATCCTGTATTTATTCCCATCCTTAATGATGGTTGTGTATGCAGAGAATGGTCCCTCCCATGGTTTATCAAAATAAAGAACCGGACCTTCATCAACCGGGGAATGAAGTCTTAATTCCGCATTATTGATTGATCCGATAAGGATATCATCAACAAATAACTCCAGCCTGTTTCCGATATTTACAGGATCAGGCAGACTCTCCTGAAAATCAAAGATCCCGGAAAAACACAATAATCCCGCTATCGTCAGAACTAATTTCCACCGAACCCTTGTTGAATTCTTTATTTGTAATACTCTTTTCATAATTTGAGAAAATTAGTTTATCACTATGCCCTTCACCCCCTCCCCCATAGCCGTCAACCTTACGGGGTTTTGGGACAGGAGTTTCCCCTCCTTTTTTCAAAGAGGGGAAAGTTTTACTATCAACACTACGTTAATTTAACAATGATGCTCTGCACCATAGCGCCATTGTGCCGTTGCGCCGCTGTGCCGTTGCGCCTTTCCCCCTGTCACCCCTTTCGAACCTCCACCGACAATCCTCTCCAGACTCATTATATTAAGCATCAGATGCCTCGGATGATGATAATTCTCTATCCTCTTCCCCTGTCTTACAAATGTCATTTTCCTGTCACCATCAATATTCCAAAGCGGGAATCCGTATTTTTTAAGAGGATAATTCTCAATTACATATCGCCACATCTTATCAAACCATTGAAAAGCCCATGGATCTCCCGTTCTCTCGAGCAGATAAAGGGCTCCGATGAGAACTTCTGATTGTTCCCAGAGAACTTTATCTACCTTCCAGACATTTTCATTAACATTGACAAGAGCTCTGAATACTCCACCATAAACATCATCCCAGGCAACTTCAACATGCTTCTTAAATTTTTCGGAAGCATCCCTGAACAACTTATCATCACCTCTCCTTACGGCTTCGTACATTATCATCCACATTGTTTCGATCACATGACCGCAGTAAACAAACTGCGAAAAAGGACCTTCGGCTCTGCTCAGGTCATGATTCATCACTTCATTGATAAGGCCGTACTCATTGATGAAATGAAAATTCAAAAGAGCATCTATACAGCGGCTGACTATCCTTTCCATATCAGGATCGGTACCATGTGAAAGCATACAATAACATGTCCTCATAAATACCATCCAGTGACCTGTTACCCTTGGAGCCAGGACCTGAGGGGCATCGGGACCATAATCGACTACATAGCTGAAATCGTCACGGTCATAAAGGTCAAGACATCTCAATATTATCTCCTTTGCCTTTTGCCTGTATTTACTGTCCTGTACAGCTTCAGCGAATTCGGCAAGACCTTCGGCGATAAACAGATCACCGTAAATATCAGGCGGAAAGTCATTGTTTGGGCTTCCTTCCCTGCTGTAGGACGCCGGCCACAGAACCGTATCTACAGGTTTTATGCGGAACACGAAATCCACAGCATTCCGTGCAATTTCCAGATGTTCCGGATCCTTCCCGAAATTGTTATAAAGAAATGAATAGACCCAGATACCTCTTCCGTCGTACCAGGTCCGCTTATTTGTAGTTAATATCGATCCGTCCCTGTCAATATTCCAGAAGAAACCTCCCTGTTCATGATCAATTACATATTTATTCATGAAGGGAAGAAAATCATCAAATAGATATTCCCTGTAGAGCGAGAGCAGTTCAGCAGGTTCGTATCCGGCAATATTTGTGATTTTCTTTTTACCTTTTTTTGCAGCCGGCACATTTGCATCAGACACTGCCGGACCCATCCTGCCAATGACAGGTGAAAGGGCTGCGGCACCGGTAAGTCCCAGAAAATTTCTTCTTTTCATCTGTTTCTGTTTTTCAAATCAATCGTGTGATTTCATTGTCTCTGATTTTCAGGGACCAGGCTAAATGCAACAAAATCACATGTGTCTATTTTTATCCTGAAATGATCAGGTCCGGTCATAACATTCTTCATATTGGCAGACCCTGATCTCAGATCAACCAGTATAAAATTCTCTTTCCAGTCCTTAAGTAATGGTTTTATTGTCACTTCAACAGGCTTGTCATTATAATTAGATACAATAAATGAATATTTCCCGCCGGCTTCTCCGCTGGCAATGTCCATATTATCCCTGATCCCGTAGAAGTCAAAATGCCTCATTATTCCGTAAAAACCTAAGGCCTCATCAAAAATGTCGCGAAGCAGATCAGGGAAATTATTCACAGCATCATTCAGGCTCAGAGTTATTACGTATGTTTTCCCTTTACCGTAATTATTTGAGAATACTGCAGCCGATCTGTCATTGAAATCAGCTATTCTTTGAGGTTCAGGCGGATCCCACGATGACGATACAACAGGGCTGAAATAAATTGAACTGTTGGATTTTGTTCTCAGCCCGGGTGATTTCCGCACCTTAACTCCGCTGAATTTCGAATTATTCTGAACCGGGCTTATTTCACGTGCACCCCAGAATTTTGTTCTGTCAAAGCGGTCACCATAAGGTATCCGCGGACCAAATGCAATAACTACACCACCGTTACGGGTAAAAGTTTCTATCAGTTCACTGTCGGTCTCCTGCATCCCTGAAATATCGGGAAGAATTAAAACATATTTGTTATCAAGAAGATACTGAAGTTGTTCCCTGTTTAAGTTCAATGGGTAGAAAGGAAGTATCTCTTCACCTTTCTTTGGGATGAAAGGAATTATATCCGGACTGATCCCCAATCTGCATAAAGCATCTGTTGCAGGAAGGAAACAATTTGTCCAGCGGTCAATGCACCAGTCGCTATATGGGACATATAAAGCAATATGGGCAGGTTTGCCGGCAACAGCATCTGAAATTAAGCTGTAAGCCTTCAGACCGTCTGAAACTGCTCGGTAGGCCTCGGCTGTCTCAGCCGGAAGTTTTCTTGAATTGAAATAAATACATGTATAATAGTTAAATAAAGTAATGCCATCCGGTCCGTATGCAGATGCAACTGACGGGAACTGGTTAAAAATATTATTGTAACCGGTAAGATATCCCCCTCCCGCACTGTTCTCCAGGTATCCCATGAATTCAACATGCGAAAGAGTGACCTTGTTCCTTATCCTTGTTGCCCCGGAAGAAAGAGAAGTGACATCCTTCACTCTCCTGTTAGGAAAAAGTTTCCGGTTGTCGGGCCTGTATGAAGTCATGACAGGAGCCTGGTAATTGATGATATCCAGATCATCAATTGCTGCCAGGTATCCCGCCAGGAGCGGATCATCGATATTCGGAGCACACATTGTGAGAAGTCCGCTGTCATTTTCTTTGACTATCCTGCAGAATTCCCTCATAAATGATGCAAAATATGTTCCGCTTCCCTCGTGGTAAGTATAAAATCCTGCCAGTGAAGGATGATGACCGAACATTTCCCATTGTTCATCAATGATTTCCTCAATGTTCTGCATGTAATCCTTATTCCTGAGGGTACTGTCAGTGAAATCATATGAAACGCTTATTATTGACGGAATTCCTTTTCTGTCAGCCAGATCCAGCATCATTTCGAGCCTGTCTTCAGATTCAGGTACGGCATTCTTACACACTTTCGAGGCCCATACAGCTTTTACCCTCGAAGTGCCTCCCCATACTTTTTCTGTAGCCATATTCGCATGAAGGTTCAGAGCATTTCCGCCAAGAGCAATTAAGCGGCTGACATATTCCTCCATATCTGCCAGAGTGCTGTCTTCATCAAAATTTGACATGATTGCATAATCCATGATAACCTTCCCGCAGATGAATGAACCTTTAGCCTTCTTCATCCCGGCACCCTTCCCGTGAACAGCAGTAATAACATATAAACCTTCCGGCGAGTACGTTTCCAGCATGACACTTCCGGACAACCTGTACTTTTCTCCGGGAACCGGTCCTGAAGTAAGCTCCCGGACACCTTCTCCGGGAACTAACAAATAGAATTTTACTTCCCGTTGTTGTCTTATATTATTCAGGAAGATGTTGTATCTGACAGTATCACCCGGAGTATATCTTATGTTTTCTACTTTTATTACTATCCCGGAATTGTTATCCCCATCGGCATTTGAAGATCCGCATCCCGGGATTAAAAGCCCGATGGCCGGGATCATCAATAAAAATGCCATAATACTGAGGTCCTTTCTTTGCATTTTTCAGTGCTTAATTTATTTCAATTTCTTGCAATCATTTCCGATGAGAACGACAGTCACCTTGTTGTCAGTAATTTCTGGCAGGACAATTGCCCCGTCATCATTTACCGGAAGACTTCTTTTCCCGTCAGTCAATGCTTCCTTAATACTAATGCCACTGTTCTCAAGAATAGCCGGGTAAAGGAGATCGCCATCAGCAGAGGATCTGATCCTGAAATAAATCTCAACCGGATCATTATTTACCCAGAGACTGGTTGCCAGGTAATTGATCAGGCAATGTTCGATATTATGATAAGATGCCTTGAACTGATTGGCTTTCCGTGCATCGGTAATTTTTCCTGAGGAATCGACACTGAAAAAGGTATCGCCATTCCGGTAATCCATAAAGTTTTTATCCCATAAAACAACTCCTTTCCTGAAGTCATCAATGTATTTGTCATCAGCTGTCGTTTTGTACAGGTAAAGGCTGAACATATTTCCGTAAGCCTGTATCCACCAGTATGTATCCGCACTGTGAAGTGATTGATCAAGCCTTCCTGCCGAAGTCAGCCATATCCCGTTATTACGGATGACTCCTGAATTGTAAATCTTTTCTGCCAGCATCATTGCTGATTTCCGGTGTCCTGCATTTCCTGTAAGCAGATAATTCCTCAGGAGCATCCATGAAGCTTCAATATTATGACCTATATTCACTTCAGCGGCATCATTTCTCCTGCTCAGATAATTCCAGTCCCTGTCAAAATCCTCAAGGACCCAGCCGCTTTCCGGATCAATCATATGCTCAACTGTAACATCAAGTATTCTTGCGGTCTGGTCAAGATATTTCTTCTCTTTAGTAGCCTGGTAAAGGTACAGAAGGTATCCCGAGACAGGAGTGATCATCGAGCTGAAGGATTTATTACTGTCAAGGATACTCCAGTCGCGGTTCATCGAATTGAAATATCCTCTATTTACAGGATCCCAGACATGATCTTCGAGGAGATTGTTTGATTTTTCAATGTATTCAAGGGCTTTTGAATCTTTTGTAACGAGGTAATACATTGTCAGTCCGGTTACAGCATAAACCTGTACAAAGGTGGTTTTAGTGAATTGTAACGGATCACCCTTTTCGTCAAGAGCATCATACCAGCCACCGTATTCCTTATCCCATGCCTTTTCAGTAAGCCAGTTGAAAGTATTGTCTGCTATTCTTATATATTCTTCATTCCCCGACATCAGGTATGCTGATGAATAGCTGAAAAGGTGCCTTGATATCATACTTGGGAATTTATCCCGGCTCCCATACAGATCCCATACCGAATCAAGATTTGTATAAAAAGCCCCGTATTGATGGTCAACAGCATTATCAGACCAGTAAGGCATTATATGTTGAAGAGCCTGGGATTTCCAGTATTCTGGAGACAGAACCTCACTGGTCTCGTGGCGGTTCGTTTTACATGAAACCAGCAGGAGTATTAAAAGAAGAATGATTACTTCGGTCTTAAAATGGACTATTTTGGAAGCACCAATGAAAGACATTTCAGCCAGAAATTATTGTAATGATCCCAGTATACAAAGTTTAAACCCCAGTGCGGAGCAGGATCAGAAGTATAAACAAGGACATTTCCCCTGCCTACTTTTCGTACAGCCACAAGCGGATGTCCTGTTTCTTCAATTGTTACAAGCACCTCACCTTCCGGAATTAATTTAGTCTCATTATAACCCAGTATCGGTGGCATTCCCTCAAAATCCGATTCAAAGAATACTCCTTTACCGGCAGGTGTCAGTTTAGGATAAAAGCCTTCAGTACTTTCAACAAGATCTTCGTGATCGAGGCATTCTACCGGAAGAACCGATCTGAATTTTGTCCTTCCCCAGCCACCTTTCCCAAGCTCACCGGTGAATGAGTACCATCCGCCCAGCATCATTAAACCTTTGCCCGCGGAAACAGCTTCATTGGTCAGTTTTACCCTGTCGGGGAAAACCAACACTTTCTTTCCAAACTCCTCCCGTACAAAAAAATCAGGAGCCAGCTGAAAAAGCTTTCCTTCAACATCACTGAAGATAATGACATCATACTCATCCAGAATTCTTTCATATTCCCCGGGTGCCAGCTTATAGAAATCCCAGCTCGAAACTGAATTAACCTGATGCTTACCATCAGATTCCAGTGCATCCTTAAGCCATTTCCCGTAGTTGAATATTTCAAGACCTTTCGGTGCAAACTGGAAGGGTGATTCTGCAAATGTGGGCCCCGTAAGTACAGCCCAGTCGCCTACATAATAGATTTTAGCCATATTGAAATAAGTTAATTGTTATAAACACTCACAAATTAAGTAGATCTGTCATATACATAATGTCCACTTCACCTAAAAAAGCGAGACCGATAATGTATCCATCATTGCCCTGTTAAAGGAATAACCCGAGAAGAAAGCCATTCCGTTTGTTTTTTCTTCCCTTGTTATTTTAACTTCTTTTACTATCAGTTCTTTCGTAATATCGTTGTGAGAAGTGTGAACCCCAATACCCGGATAGACTTTACAGTTACCATCTGCCGCATCAATGGCCCGGCGAAGATAATCCCTGAACAGAACCGTATCATTTGTATAAAGCATCGGACTTATGAAATCCAGTAATCCTTCATTGGCCCAATTTCCCCAATCCTGTGCGATCAGGACATCAGAGGTTTCTATATCGGGAAAAACATCGGCACCAAGAAGCAGAGGTTTGCCTGCATTCTTAACCGCTTGTCCTATAACTTTGACAAGCTCTGTAACCTGTGCAGAATTCCATTTGATCCATTCACACCAGATCATGCTACCGCAATCATTCGACACTTCAAGAGGTGAACGGGTATATATCTTTTTGAAAGTCGCACAGGTGAGTGAATCATAACTGTAGACCTGAGTGGTGGGAAACCGGATATAATCGAGATGTATACCAGCGATATCATATTTAAAAGCACCTTTTATCCTTTCAACCCAGTATTCTTTTACTTCCGGATTGGCCAGATTAAAATGAGGCAGATACTTCCCATCCTTGTCACGGATCAGCCAGGAAGGATGTTCGGCAAGCTCCTTTTCAAGGTTTACGGTATATCCCGGATAAAAGATCGGGTGTATACTTATGCCTTTCCTCTTTCCTTCGGTAATAAGCATATCCAGATAATCATACTGAAAACTGTTCTCGCCCGGTAAAGAATTATAGCAGAACAGATTGTTTATACCAACCTCCCGGTATAATGTAAACAGGCTGTCAGCCTGTACGGCTGCCCTTACGGGATCAGCATTGAAAAGTCCCGTATGAAGCCATATCGCTCTCATTTCAGCTTCCGTGTTCGTATCGGCTGGTCTGTTACAGCCGGCCAGAATAACGATAAAAAGAACTGGAATAGCAAGGTGAATAAAATTTTTTTCTGAAGATCTCATATATGTATAATTTTAATATGCCAGTCTGCAGGATGATCAGGAAGTAACTTCTACCGGAATTAAATGATCAGTAATATTAATAAATATATGACAGACCTCAATCAGAAAATCTAAAAATAAGTCATAATAGTTATAGACAGATATACATTTCGTATTATCCAAATCTACGTATTATAATATGTATTAAAAGACATATTATAAGACATATTAAAATACGTATTTCTTATTTATCCGTATGAACAAGGTTTTCAAATCAGACAGCACTAATTCTCCTGAATAATTTCAGGGATACGATAAAAAAGGTAATTTTGTTATAATGATCATGACCGTTAAACCCGTTTATTAAAATCCTGAAATGAAAAATTCCGTTTATTCAGCTAAAGGAATTATCCTTATTGTCTTATCAACATTATTGATCCGGACAGGTTTGGTGCAGCAGAGTAATGCCCAGATACCGGGGATCGATGAATCGATCGCAAAGCATCGCAAAGGTATTCTCACAGTAAAAGCCAGGAAAGGTGATAAGATCACAGTTGAACAGATCAGACATGAGTTCTGGTTCGGTTGTGCGATATCCAGCAGCCTGGGCAGCGGTTTCAGAGATAAGAATGACGAAATACAGTATAAAGCAAGATTCCTTGAAAATTTTAATTCTGCCGTTACTGAAAATGCAGTCAAATGGGCCAGCATGGAGCCCCGTAAAGGTGAAGTGAACTACTCCGTGACAGATAATATCCTTAAATGGACTGAAGAAAACAATATCCCGCTCAGAGGACATAACCTTTTCTGGGGAATACCGCAGTTTGTTCAGTCCTGGGTCAAAGAACTGAATGATGAGGAACTGAGATCAACTCTTAAAAACAGGGCCGAAACTGTTACAAAAAAATACAGTGGAAGGTTTGCTGAATATGACCTTAATAATGAAATGATCCACGGGAATTATTATGAAGACAGGCTTGGCCCTGAAATAACCAAATTGATGGCACAGTGGGCTCACAACGGAGATCCTGATGCAAAACTATGGCTGAATGATTATGATATCCTGACCGGGAACAAACTTCCCGATTTCTTGGCTCATGTAAGGAAAATGCTTAAACAGGGAGTACCGGTCGCAGGATTAGGCGTACAGGGCCATCTTCATTCAGATACATTTGACCGGGTACGGCTTAAGGAGGCACTTGATTCCCTTGCAGTATTTAATCTTCCGATCCGTATTACCGAATTCAATATGCCCGGACAGCGGTCGAAATACCTTAAGGAAAAAATTCTTACAATGACACCGCAGGAGGAGGAACAGAACGCCAGGGAAATTGCAGATTACTACAGAATATGCTTTGCTCATCCGGCTGTTGACGGGATACTTATGTGGGGATTCTGGGCAGGTGCAAACTGGATCCCGGCTTCATCAATGTATAACCGCGACTGGTCGATCACAAAAACGGGTGAAGCTTACCGGGATCTGATATTCAGGGAATGGTGGACTAATGAATCAGGAACGGCCGGAAGAAAAGGTTTCTATTCTGTGCCGGCATTTTACGGGAAATACAGAGTAACCGTGAACGGCATTTCCAGAGAGGTCGATCTCCTAAAAGAAAAAGGAAACGTAATTGTTGATTTCAGGAGTAAGTAAAATATATTCATTCCGGAATATTGTAATCCTTCTTAGTTTCACAATGTCCGAGGAACTCCTGTTCAAAAAGATCACGGGAATTAATTATCGTATAGAACTGGCTCAGATAACTTAAAATATGACTTCTGCTCTGGGAAGAAAGTAGTTTTTGTTGCCTGATCACTGACCTGAAAACAGGTCTCAGTTCCCTGTAAAAATCAAATACCTCCCTGAATTCCTCTTCGGTATAGCACAGACCTTTGAATACCCGCCTGTCAATTAAGAGATTCTCAGGTCCCTGCGGCGGATTTGTATATGCTGCGTTAACAAAACCCGAAAAATCAAAATCGTATGGAACGGCATACGGAGGCTTAGTACTGTCGGCCTGTTGCATTATAATTATATTGTGCCTTGAGGTTACGAACCAGTCCTTGTTCCCTATCATATACTGAAATACCGACAGTTTCATAAAATTCTCCTTTTCAAGGGCAAAGGGCGTAAGAAAAAAATCCTTTTCAACCAATCCGTTCCTCTCTGCAGCATGGTCCTTGTCTTCAAGGAAATAACTATATCTCTCAAAAATATGCCTGTCATTTCCGGTATCATGATACGAAATTCTGGCAAGCCGGACTTTCAGGCTCAGATCAGTTACCTGATTATAAAGCTTATAAATAGTATATTCATCAATAACATCTTCTTCGCCCTGGCAGGGTGTCACGAGCTTTAACTTCCCCTGTCCGCTGAAAATTGTATTACTCACTTCACTTTTCCGGAAATCTATCATGAGCGGAGGGAAACCGCAATTAACAGGATTCTTGCGGAAATTTCCCCTTACCGATACACTAACAGACAACTTAACAGATGAACCGTCAGCATTGAAATATGTAAGTTCACCATCATGATTCTGAGGTTTCCCAACACGATCCTCCTGGATAGAAGTGAAATCTGTCCGGAGTTCCATCCGTACCACTTCTTCCGAACTGAAAAGTGTATCAGCCTCCCCTGCAAATGATGGAATCACTAAAAATGAAAATAAAGTGACAAATATTGAATTTTTAAGCAGATTGTATACATTATGAGCCAGATGCATCATATTCCGGAAATTTATCGTTAAAATTGTAAAATGTTGGCAGAATTTAATCATTTTTCCTGACACCAGATGAAACAGATAAACAATATATTTTGTTCAGGAAATAAAATTAGGAGAGGGTACTTTCTTACTCTGATCCTTATTGCCACCACTTTCATTAACCAGTCTTCAATATCCCGTGATCCTCAGGGTGAAACTGATGCAGTACCAATCAATGACGGCCCGTATATATTTCTTGAAGAGGAAATTATTAAAGCCAGATGGATCGAGAACAGCCAGTTAAGGGAAGAAGATATATCAATATCGAATTATGATATTATCAGACAGAAATTCAATCTTCTGAACAGCTTTAATGACCTCAAATATTCATTCATAGTCTCACCAAGGTTCAGGCAATACTACAATGACGTTGACAGCATTGCCCTGGTTAGCGATGTTCACGGAGAATATGATATTTATCTCAACCTTCTGCGTAAGAATGGCATTATTGATGAGAAGCTCTCATGGAAATTCGGCAAAGGTCATTTAGTAGTACTCGGCGATGTTTTTGACAGAGGCGATAAGGTAACGGAAATATTCTGGCATCTCTTTGGTCTTGAAAAACAGGCTGCAAAAAGCGGAGGAAGAGTTCATTTCCTTCTTGGTAATCACGAGCTGATGATATTAAGCAGGGCAACAGGCTATATTCATGACAAATATAAAAATGTTGAAAACATTGCCGGAAGATATTATTGTGATCTTTATTCAGAAAACTCTGTCCTGGGTAAATGGTTACGCACCAGACCGGTGATAATAAGCATAAATGACCTCTTATTTGTACATGGCGGTTTATCAACAGGTATCGTACATCGCGACATGAAAATTGAAAAGATAAACCGTACATTTTATAACAGGATCATCGGCAAGGATTATCCGGTAATTGAAAAAGATGCAGAACTGTTTTTTCTGAATGATGAGGACGGACCGGTCTGGTACAGGGGATACTTCCTTGATAAGAGTTTTTGTGAGGCCACAATCGATTCCATCCTCACTTTCTTTGAGAAGAAACATATTGTGGTCGGGCATACCGTGACAAAAGAAATTGTGACTTTTTTTGATAAAAAGATCATTGGATGCGACACCGGTATCATGTACCGTAAGCCCGGAGAGATGCTTATTATAAAAAACGGATCATTTTACAGGGGATTAAGTAATGGTAAAAGGATCCGGTTATAAATAATACACTTAAAATACTTTAACCAAAATAACCTTTACCATGACAGACCGGAATTACTCACCATCAAGAAGAAAGTTCATACAGACAGCTGCAATGGCTGCTGTTGCCACACCCTTCATAATCAGATGTTCGTCAGGAAGAAAATCGCCCAACGGCAAACTTCAGCATGCCTGTATCGGAGTCGGAGGGATGGGATGGCAGGATCTGCACAAATTCAAAGAAGATCCGAATGTTGAGATAGTGGCAATCTGCGATGTAGATGCTGCAAACCTGCAGAAAGCCGCCGAAATCCTGCCCGATGCCAGGAAATATACCGACTGGCGGGAACTGCTGGACAGGGAAGAAGATAACATTGATTCTGTGAACGTCACCGTTCCGGATCATAATCATTTCATTATAGCATGGAATTTCATCAGGAAGAAAAAACATGTCTATTGCCAGAAGCCAATGTGCCATGATGTGGAAGAAGTACGTCTTCTTACACAGGCTTCTGTTAAATATGGTGTGATCACCCAGCTTGGAACGCAGGTAGCATCAAGACCCGGAGACAG
>CAYQZL010000070.1:4632-21726 GCA_964421975.1 uncultured Rikenellaceae bacterium | reverse complement strand
GGAATCTCGTGACTGGAGTTCAGACGTGTGCTCTTCCGATCTTCAACAAGAATATGAAATCCTTTTCCAATGTTATATCTTGTTCCGTATTTATCCCAGAGTATTGTAAGATTTCTGCCATGGTAGCGAATTTTATCAAGGCAGAACCAGTCCCATTTATCATCCGGTAATAAAGGATTTACTTCGATATAATCATCAGCGCGGGGACGCAGGCCGACAATACCGGTTATTATCAGATCGCAGAATGTTGAATGGTTGTAATACCTGCTTCTTTCCTGGTCACCCTTGAGCCAGTACCCTGTTCTTTCATCAAGATATTCGCCGATATACGGTCTTCCCCGGTAATACTGTGATTCAACATAGATATCCATACATCTGAAGAATATTGAGTCGTTGATGATGTCCTGGTCATAATTGTTCAGCAGATTTGCCAGACCTGTCAGTGTCTGGGATGTTGCGAAAGGCCAGACGGCTCCATCCCACTCACAGTTACAACAGCCATGTGATCTGAATTCAGGATGACGGCGTTCAGCTGTTGTAAGACCGAATGGTGCATAAAAACCATACTCATCGGTGATCTGGGCCCATGCTGCTTCGAAACCCTTCGATGGCAGGTTGAAATACCATGGGATGAATCCGATTGCTTCCCTTGCACCGGAGAAACTGTCATCCTCTTTCCTTACTTCAAAGAATCTGTCATCTGAGTTCCATAGTTTTGTTTCAACCAGTTTTTTTAAAGTATCAGCTTTCGCCATATAAACAGCTGCAAGATCTTTTCTTCCTGCCATTTCAGCAATAGAAGAAAGAGCCCTGGCATTCCCATACATATAACTGTTAATTGTCGGTCTGGCATTTTTTTCCCTGCGGCCTCCGCTTATGCTTTCTTCCATTCCGTCAGCAACATCATATTGCCAGAATAGACCTGAAGGAAGACGATGATCGTTTTCCCACAATCTGTATTCTTCATGAAGATCAGAAAACATTTCAACGGTAAATCCGCGATCACCTGTCACCAGCCAGCTGTTATAAAGGGCATCTGCCGTCCAGCTGCTGAATTTTCTCAGATAGGCCATCCGACCGCCGTTATTTCCCCTGAACCATACCTTCAGATTGTCCTGCAGGTACTGAGGGTCTCTCAGCCAGCGTGATTCATAGGTATGGTGACCCAATGCACAGCTTATCAGATTGTACTTATCTGCATAAGAACGGGGTACGAGGAATTCGGTGAAAGCATAGCCGGATGGTGTCCTTATAACGTGTTTCCTGAAGGACCACCAGCGGAAATAATAAATTTCCTCGAAATTGTCCTGGGGACATTCAAATAAAGGTATGTTTTCCCTTAACCATTTCCATGATTCAGCATTGGGGATATGGTTCACCCGGTTCTCATCTTCCATCCTGTTGAAAAGATCAATATAATGCCTGAAGTTATCAGGATCCAGTACAGATCCCGTAATTGTCTTTTCAATGACAGGTACTGGTTCTTTCCTGGCAGGTGCTTCATTGGAGACAGGTCTGTTCAGTGAAATAACACAGCCCGGGAGAACTGAGATTAATAATAATGCCGCAATTATTGTTCTTTTCATTATTATTTCAGGTTTTGCACCGCTCCGGAAATATAGTCCTGTGCTGTTTTTTTCAAAGCCTCGAGGGTTCTTTTATCAGATATGAAAATTGTTCCGTGTTTATGTCCGGAAGGGAGTTTAATTTCACCTGTTATATCTTCAAATGTTTTGAAATCTGATGTCTTAACAGCGCCAAATACTTTCTCGCGGTATGCTTCATAGTAGATTATCCACTCGTTATTCTGATTTATTACTGTCGGACCTTCGGTATACATCCTGGTAAATGGTTCGGATATGTTTGTAAACGGACCCAGCGGCGATTCACCGAATGCAACTCTGAGGTTACGGAAGGGCCTTGTATTGTCTTTCAGGACGAGTACATAGTCTTTGGTGGCTCTTTTAACAATTACGGCATCAATAACACTGAATCCCGGATCGAGGAAAAGCCGTGCAGGAGAGAAATCAACAAAATCTTTTGTGATTGTATAATACATCCTGTGGTTACTGAATTCTTCCTCTTCGCCTCTTTCGAATCTGAAAGGGATCGTCGAAGCCCAGATTATTATATACCGGTCCTGTTCATCATCATAAAATATCTCAGGAGCCCATACATTCGCTGTTGTCGGCTCATATTTCATAACCGGTATCCATTTTTGTTCTGACCAGTTAATAAGATCTTCTGATGAAGCATATCCGAAGCCCTGGTCGTCTTTCCATGATGAGGTCCAGACCATATGGTATTTTCCGTCCTTCCCTTTTATAGCTGAGGGATCTCTCATAACAGGGGTTGTGCCGACCTCCGGCTTAAGATACGGACCGCCAAGATCATTCCATTTATAACCGTCTTCTGACCAGGCAAGATAAAGTCCGTCAGTTGCCGGTTCCCTGAAAGTGCTGAACAGATAGATTCCCGTCTCCCTTTTACATGAGAACAAAACAAGTAACAAAACAATTATTAATAAAGATCTTTTAAGCATACCACAAAGATTTATTGAATTAATTTATTGTCTTAGTGTCCCTTAGTGTCTTAGTGCCTTCGTGGCAGGAGATAAATTCCACAAAGGTACAAACCACCCTCGCTAATGCATCGGTGGTCAAAGGGCACTAAGTTTCACAAAGAAATATACAAATAGTATGAAAAGAAAGTAATTCTCCGGATTAAAATTTCCCGGAAAAGCGCAGGCTTAAGTTCCTGTGTGGTTGAATATCTCCCGGACGGCCCATATATTCTGTGTTTGTAAGATTTTTTACTGCAAACGATACTATCATTTTTTCATTTATTCTGTATCCTGCGGAAACATCCAGCACGGCATAGCTGTTGTTGTGGTTCTGCCAGTAATCATAGAATCCCGGTAAAAAGAGCTCCCGGGTAAAAGGATTGAGAAAAACATCGTCGATATTTAATATTGGGGATCTTACATTCAGATTCATACCCAGATCGAACCTTTTCCAACCCGAGCTGACATAAAGTTTGCCCGAGTGTTTACGCCTGTATTTGAGAAAAATGACCTCTTCCGAAATATCATTACTTATATCTCTGGGGAAAGTATAAGCATATCCTCCTGAGGCAGAGATATTTATCTGGCTGATTTGTGTTTCAAGGGCGAATTCAAACTCAGTGCCATAAATTCTTGCTTCTTCCAGGTTATCGGCTCTGAAGCCTATTCCTTCACCGGGATATGTTGCAAAAAGGAATTCGATAAGATTTGAATTCTGCATCAGGAAGACGGACAAGTCTGCCTGGCCTGCAATTTTCCCGAATAAAAAGCCCTGCTTAACACCTATTTCTGTATTCCAGCCTTCTTCTGCAAGTATATCCGGATTGGGAATGATCTTTACCGATCCGAGAGTTGTCGATGCAAATTTCTCGGCAATTGAAGGGAAACGGTAACCCTGCCCGAATGAAGCTCTCAGGTATGTATAATCTGCAGCTCTCCAGTTCAGTCCTGCCCTGACAATAGGTATAAGCCTGTCGTTTTTACCATCAAGTGAAAAGTGTTCAAGACGAAGGCCGGCTACTGCTTTGAGCCTGTCTGATGGTCTTACCTCAAGTTGTGAAAATCCGGCAAGGTTAAATCCGTAATGATCTCCGAAGAATTCTGAAGTTACACGGCTGTAATTCTCTGTCAGCCCTGAGGTAAGGTCCAGCTTACCATTTATCCTGTACCACAGCTGATATTCGGAATAAATATTTACCGCATCACTGTTATTCTGTTCGTTTTCCGGAAGTCTGTTCCTGTCGGAACGGAACCTTATTTTAAGATCGTGTCTGTACCTGTCATTTTTACGAAGAGAGACAAATGGATCAAGAGTGATGAAGTTGCCCCTGAATTCAGCAGCCGTCATTTCAGACTGTTTTAAAGCACCTTTAGCTGCATTTTCCCAAAGCACAAAATCAGTTTTATGAGTTGTCCCGGTATTTACATTCACTCCGTAATACAGACCTTCAAACCTGTTGCTGAAGTGTTTCAGTTTTATGGTCATCCTGCCCATATTCTCGCCATTGAGCCTCCGGTATCCTTCATCTGTCATAATAAAAGCACTGAATCCTAAATCAGTTTTACCGGATTTCTGAAGATGTGAGAATGATGTATTAGTGAAGAGTCTTGGGGTATTCCACCATTTCCAGTCCCTGTTACGGGGTATGCCGAACATCCCGGCCTCGGTGTAAAACTGGGTGACAGGCGTATTGGTTGCGTCGGCTGTACGGAAGTTTATTACCCCGTTAAGAGCAGATGATCCGTAGAGGACTGAAGATGCTCCTTTGATGATTTCTATCCGAGAAATATTTTCAAGAGGCAGGAACTGCCATTTTATATTTCCTGCATCGGCTGAGTTAAAAGGGAGACCGTCAATAAGTGCGAGTACTCTGCTGCCGGCTCCATAGGCATACCCGCTTCCTCCGCGGATGGATGCCTGGCCGTCCAGGACTTCAATACCCGGATTTTTGTTTATAAGCTCTTGAGCATCAGTAATATGGTTATTTGTAAGGAAGGAATTTTTTATGATATCCATTGAGACGCTCAGTTCTGCAACCTTCTGTTCTATCCTGCTGGCACTGACAACCACCTGGTCGATCTCACTGATCAGTGTTTCGAGAATTATATTCAGCTCGACAGTCTCATCTTTCCTTATAGTCACTTCTTTTGTAACCGGTGTATAACCTATGAACTGAAAAGTAATCCTTATCCTGCCCGATACATCAGTGATCAAATAGTTACCACCTTCATCAGTGGTTGTGCCCTGGTTGGTGCCATAAACCACGTATACTCCTGCCAGGGGTTGTCCGAGTTCACTGTCAGTTACTTTTCCCCTGATATTCCCACCAGTATCCGTAGCCTTTAATCCACAGCTTGTGAATAACAGAATGATGGTCAGGAAATAACGCATCACTTAACTTTAAAGCTCAGTACAAGGTTAATAAGGTCCTGCGGATGGGTTGCTATTGTAATGTCAGCAGATAATTTAAGCGACTGGTTCGTTAGTGTAAGTATATCCGCAACGATTGAAGAAGGAAGAGCTAATGTCGTTATTGTGATCTGATCCTCATCAGAGTTTAAACTCCATTTTCCCGAGAACATCCCGAAAGTGCCGGTACCATCTGTATTGAATTTCGCATCCCCCCGGATGAGTTTGATAAGAACACCTACACCGGTTGTGTCGGCTCCTGTTGCAGTAATTGATTCGGTTGTCCAGACCGGAGTTGTGAGCAGGGTGAACCGTTCTGATTCTTTGTCTTTGCTGCAGGAAATAAGCAACAGAGCAACTGCAACGAAAGTCAGATAAATAAGCTTTTTCATGATAATCAGAATTTAATTCAGTTCTTTATGGTTAATTAATGATTATGTAACAATGTATTCCACCTTGATGTTTAATACAAAATTACGAAATCTGTAATTTCTGAAAAGATTTTAACCACCCCGGCCAGACAATATAAATTTCTGCAAGTCCGACGATTTCTGCGTCTGGCCACCCCTCCTTGAAAAAAGGAGGGGAAATGTATGTTCGTATAAACCTGTTAATTACAGTAGTTTTCGTTATTATTGTATTTTTTAGATTGACGGTTATGCCCTGCGAACCTGCGCCCCTTTGCCGTTACTATAATTCCCTGATCTTAATATTCTTAAACGACACCAGATTTCCGTGATCCTGAAGAAGTATCCTTCCTTCCTCAGCTTCAGCGAATCCCGGCTGGGTTTTGAATTTGCTTTTTTCAACAAGCTCTTTCCATTCAGCAGTACCTCTTTCATACTCAACAGTAAGCTGACCGTTGAGCCAGTGCTGAACCTTGTTCCCGTTGACGATTATTCTAGCAGTGTTCCATACATCAGCTCCTTTATCGGTTTTTTCTTTTGGCGGTATCAGGTCATAAAGTCCTGCCAGAGTGCGGTTACCGCCTACTCCGGCTTTGGCATCAGGATGGATCCTGTCATCGAGGATCTGATATTCACATCCTATAGAAGCCATTCGTCCGTTATTTATTTCGGTATCGATGAAATATTTAATTCCACTGTTGGCTCCTTTGGAATATTTGAAATCTATCAGAAGTTCAAAATTCCTGAATTTCTTAACAGTCACAATATCTCCGCCACCGCCTTTTTCTTTTGTTGCAGGATTAATTGTGAGTGTTCCGTCCTTTATTTCCCAACCGCTTGAGGGGAATGTTTTTGTTCGTGCATTCATCCATCCCTCCGGTGTTTTACCATCGAAGAGCAACTGCCAGCCTTTTTTTGTTTCTTTTTTTGTAATGACATTGTTGGCTTGTTTTTTCTGTGAATAAACGCTTATACAAAACAGCGACAACAGTAATAACGGGATTAGTTTTGTTTTATTCATATTAATTTATTTTAATTGATTGAGATCCCATGACTGATACCACTTTATTACAGGCAGATCTTCTTCCCATTCCACAGGCAGCCATATATGTCTGCTGTCTGCAAGATTTTCCGGGATCCATCTGTCTCCCATATATATAAATTTGTTTTTCCTGGCTTTTAGCGGCAGGATGTAAGTGCTCTGTGACCTGAAAGTGGTTTTAATTTCTTCATCTGTACCCCTGCAGGGATTTCCGAGAGCTTTCCATTCTCCTGTTAATTTATCTGCAACAGCCAGTCTTCCCGGATTGGGTTTCCATCCGGTCGTTCCGGATGTGAACATATAATATTTTTTATTCGCGTAAAAGATCGCAGGAGCTTCATTTGATTCTCCGGGAAGTACACGGTAGTAAATGCCCGTGAAATCTAGATAATCATCAGTCAGTTCCGAGAAATGAAGTGTCATATTCTCCTCGGATGAATGAATATGGTAAGCTTTTCCATTCCTGTCGATATACAATGTCATGTCACGTGCCATCTGGCCACCGTTAAAATCCCTCCGGAGATAAAGTCCTTCCTTGACAGCTTTCATTCTGTCAACTGTTCCGGCTTTCAGATCAGCTTCGGTGACTTTCAGATTTTTATATTCATCCGGGAAATTGACAGGCCAGACGCCCGCATTTGGCCTCAGACTCCGGATATAGCTGTATGGTCCGTCAATTTTATCGCTTATGGCAACTCCCGTCAGTGCTGCCCTGTATCCCTGTCCTCTCAGCTCATGGTGGAACCACATAACAAATTTTCCGGTTTTTTTGTTGTAGATCACCTTGGGCCTTTCGATCACACATCCTGCACGCAACAGGCTTGTTGTGTCATCCGTAACCTGTAATGCAAGTCTTTCATTATCCCATTCAATAAGATCTTTTGATGAGTAACAGCCTACACCGTAATTTGTCCTGTCTTTTTCTGTACGCGGAAGACGTGATTCACCAAACCAATACCAGGTCCCTTTATGCCTTATGATTGATCCCCCGTGAGCATTAATATGAAATCCTTCGGTATCAGGCCATAATTCTCCCGGTACTATTTTAAGTGCAGATTGTGACTCTGCGTTTATGAACGGTATACAGGATGTTATCGCTGTAACAATGAGAATGTATTTATTCATAAATTATTCTGTATAATGATCAATACCGCTTTTCTTTCGGGAAAGATAATATTTTAAACTTTTATCTTAACCTTCAGTCCTCTCCGAAAAGCCGAAAATTTGTATATGCCACTAAGACACAAAGGCACAAAGTTACACAATGTACTAATTATTAGCCACTTAATCTTGGTTTAACTTAGTGTCTTGGTGTCTTTGTGGCATAACTCTATTTTTCGGAGTTAGCTCAAACTTTTAACTTTTTTAAAGTTTATTAATTAACCAGGGCAAATCATCATATATCTTTTCTATTTTTGAAATAATAATCACAATAAAATGAATACTCCAATGAAGATCAAATGGTCCCGGATTGTTTTGACCATGCTTGCCGGAGCATTATTGTCGTTGAATATAAGCGCCCAGCCGGTTGTGGCACTTGATAACTGGTTCAACAGGGAAACAAATCCAAGGACCGGTATTCCTTTTCATTATCTGTGGGCCGACAAAGAATTCAGTGGCTATTCACAATGGGGAGAGATCTTCAAAAACCGGGGAGCGGTAATAACAACAATTGAAAAACCGACAAAAGAGGTATTGAAAGGCACAGATGTTTATATTATTGTGGATCCGGATACAACAACTGAGTCAAAATCACCTAATTATATTCTTCCGGATGATATAAGGACGATAAAAAAATGGGTAAGGCAGGGAGGTGTTCTTGCCATACTTGCCAATGATGCCCCGAATTGTGAATTCACCCATTTAAACAGGCTGAGCTTAAAATTCGGGATAAGATTCAACCATGTTTCCCTTCATCCTGTTATAAACCGCGACTGGGAAATGGGTGCAGTAACCGCTCTTCCGGATCATCCGTTGTTTAAAGGAGTTACAAAGATCTATATCAAGGAGGTATCAGATATTAAGCTCAGTAAAAATGCAAAGGCGATCCTTACGGAAAATGGGAAAGTTCTTATGGCTGAAGCCACTTATGGCAATGGTTATGTTTTTGCAATAGGCGATCCCTGGATATATAATGAATACATTGATCATGCTCTGCTTCCGGAAAGTTTTGAAAATCTGAAAGCTGCAAAAAATCTTACCGACCTGTTACTGGGAAAGGCGAAATAATAGCCCGGGATTTACTGACATCAGAGAACCAAAAATAAAATAAATATGAAGAGAACATTTTCAGGTCTGATGATCCCGGTTCTTTTGCTTCTGACAGCCGGTAATAATGATTTCCTATGTTCACAGCCTGTTTCCAAAGACCAGACAATGGCAGCAATGGTACTTGCCAACAGATATTTCATGGAAAAATGGCCCGATGTAGGGAAAACAATCATTACCGAAAGGGAACGTCCCAGTAATATCTGGACCAGGGGAACTTATTATGAAGGTCTGATGGCTCTTTGCAGGCTGAATCCTGATCCTGCTTACCTGAATTATGCAGTCAGCTGGGGTGAATTCCATAATTGGGGTCTGCGGAACGGAGTCAAAACCCGGAATGGTGATGATCAGTGCTGCGGTCAGACATATATTGATCTATATCTTATGGACAGAACGAAAGAGGAAAGGATAAAGGATATAAAGACTTGTATCGATAATATGATTGCAACCGACAAAATTGATGACTGGAGCTGGATTGATGCCATACATATGTCGATGCCTGTATTTGCCCGACTTGGATTTGTTTATAATGATACGAGATATTTCGACCGGGCTCATGAGATGTATCTTTATACAAAGCTCAGACATGGAGACAACGGGCTTTACAGCAAAGAAGATCATCTCTGGTGGCGCGACAAGGATTTTGATCCGCCTTATAAGGAACCCAATGGAGAGGACTGTTACTGGTCGAGAGGCAACGGCTGGGTTGTGGCTGCCCTTGTGAGAACCCTCGAATTTCTTCCTGAAAAGAACCCTTACAGGAAAGAGTATATCACTACCCTCAAACAGATGTTCCGGGCTCTGGGAAAAGTGCAGAGAGATGATGGCTACTGGAACGTAAGCCTTCACGATCCGTCAGATTTCGGAGGGAAGGAACTTACAGGAACAGCCATGTTCACTTATGCGATGGCATGGGCAATTAATAACGGGATCATAAACAAGAGGAAAAATCTCCCGCTTGTAATGAAAGCATGGGACGCAATGGTGAATAATTCTCTTCATCCCAATGGTTTTCTGGGTTATGTGCAGGGAACAGGAAAAGAACCTAAGGACAGCCAGCCTGTCGGATATGACACAATGCCGAATTTCGAGGATTTCGGACTGGGTTGCTTCCTCCTTGCAGGTACAGAAGTGTATAAATTGAAATAATAATCAAGATATGAAAAGAAATCTCTATTCACTCATTTTATTAACTGTTCTCGCGTTTTATTCCTGTTCTGATTCAGGAGTGTTGCAGGAAGCAACTCCCGGATCTGTAAAAGTCTCTTCTGAACGCCTTTTAAGAATTGATAAGATGGTTCAGCAAGCCATTGACAGCGGTTGGACCGCCGGAGCAACTGTATTCATTGCCCGTGATGATAAGATTATTTATAACAAAGCTTTCGGAGTGAGTGACCTTGAAAAGAAAACTCCAATGAAACCGGACGATATTTTCAGGATAGCATCACAGACAAAAGCGATTGTCAGTATCGGTATGATGATGTTATATGAAGAGGGCAAATTTCTTCTTGATGATCCGGTGTCAAAATATATCCCTGAATTCAGAAATCCGGTCGTGCTTGACAAATTCAACGAGAAGGATACGACTTATAGCACTGTTCCGGCAAAACGTGAAATTACTATCCGTGATCTGTTTACCCATACCTCCGGAATAGACTATGCCGGTATAGGATCACCGGTAATGAATAAGATTTATTCCAAAGGCGGCATAAGAGGTGGATTCGGAGGTGATAAGATCACAATAGGAGATGATATTAAACTGCTTGGCAAGATGCCCCTTGTTCACCATCCCGGAGAAAAATGGACTTATGGTCTGAATGTAGATGTGATAGGCTATCTGATCGAGATATTGTCAGGTGAAAAACTTGATGGTTATCTTAAAAACAGATTATTTGATCCGCTGGGAATGAATGATACATGGTTCTATCTTCCGGAAAACAAACACAACAGGCTGGTTAAGGTTAATACCGAGGACAGGAACGCGACGGTAAGGTCGATGCCTCAGGATATTGTCAATTATCCCCTGTCTGAAGGGATCTATTTTTCAGGTGGAGCAGGCTTAAGTTCAACAACAAAGGATTATGCCACATTTCTGCAGATGCTTCTGAATAATGGTGTGTACAATGGTAAAAGGCTGCTGGCAAGAAGAACTGTCGAACTCATCACATCAAATCATATCGGAGACCTGAATGTAGGGCGGAACAAGTTTGGCCTCGGTTTTGAAATAACAACTGAATATGGTCAGGCCCAGCTCGGTATAAGTCAGGGATCATTTTCCTGGGGTGGCTATTTCGGAACAACTTACTGGGCAGATCCCAAAGAACGGCTTGTCTGTCTGCTGTTTATGCAACAGGTTCCTTTAAGTCACGGGGAAATCCAGAATAAATTCAAGGCGATGGCATACCAGGCACTGGATGATTAAGCAGTCAGAATTCAGCAGCTGATATTTCTACGTATTTTAATACGTATTAAAATATGTATTAAAATACGTATTAAAATACGTTGATTTTTATTGTACCAGATTATTAATATTTGTATATGCTGACTCCGTCGGAAATGAAAGACCGGACCCTCAGGCTGGTAAATGAGGGTAATTTTATTGAAGGGATTTATAATTACTGTGACAGGTGGTGCGAAAAATGTTCATTCACTGCCAGATGCTTAAATTATGAATCCGGTAAAGATGCCCCTGATGCCGACAGTCCGGAATTATGGGAATATCTTCACAATGTTTTTCAGTCAACATTACTGATGCTTGAGGAGAAAATGGAAGAGCTTGGAATCGATCCGGAGGAGATCAAAAAGACTGAGACGCCTGACGATTATGATCCCAAAGACCATCCCTTATATAAAAAGGCATATGGTCTTGCCTTTACCATGCAGAAATGGCTCGATACCAATAAACCTGGTAATGACCTCCCGGAAGATCCCGATATCGTCTCATCAGAGAAAAATCAAAGGTTCCTCGACTCTGTGGATGTCATTTACTGGTATAATTTTTTCATCGCTGCCAAGATATACAGGGCATTGATCGGAACTGATCCGGATGAAGAAGATGAAATACAGACTGATTCAAATGGTTCGGCAAAAATCGCCCTGATCGGCCTCGACAGACTTATCGCATCATGGTCAGTGATTATGGAAATCATGATGGATCATCAGGATGAAATATTGAAGATACTTATCACACTGGCTGAAATAAGAAAACAAACCGAAGCCACATTCCCTGATGCACGCAAATTCAAAAGACCCGGATTTGACAAATGATTTATTAATCCCCTGACGGGGAATTTCATAAGGTGCCAATCATACATTCTATTGTCATTGATCCCCTGACGGGGAATTACGTGAGGTACCAATCATACATTCTATCAGCAGGATAACGCCATAACGGCTTCCTTTGCCCTTTAGGGCATTAATAACAATAGAAACGGGATCTCTGAAATGGTTTTAATTGTCCGTAGGACATTAACAGAGAGAGAACCATCTGCAATTGTTGTCTTTATTTTAATAATTATCCGGGAAAATCATGTAACTTGGTTTGACATTCTGATTCTTGTCAGGATAAAATATAAAGCCATGAAAAATATTATTAATGAAATTACCGGAAGGGATCATTTCAGATTTTCTTCATTGATCTCAGTCATTGCCAGTCTGATTATTCTTACAACTTCCTGTTCACAAACAGCCGTGCCATATGCGATCCTGAATATTTCCGGGGAAGTGGATATTCTAAGTAACTACTCTAAATCTTTCCTGCTGACCGCCTATAAGCCTGACAGCACAAATCCGGCATCAATTACAGGGAATCCGGGGGATCTGTTCATCGCCGACGATTATACCTTTGTTCTTGGTAAAAATTCATCAGCATCCATTTCATCCGGGATGCTCAGGGAAGGGCTATATTTAAATGATAAGCTGGTATTCCTGGCAATACCTGATAATAATGATCTGATTCCATGGTTTGATTCCCTTAAATACAAGGATCTGTCCGCGCTGCAATTCATCGGAATAAAGACGGATTTACCCGAAAGCTACATTCCCCATCTTACCCGGCTTGCTGAAATAAAGCCCGATGCAGGATTATTGTATGAAGGAAGTATAAGGGATATAAAAAAACTACTTGAGATCTTTGATCCTCCATACCTCGTAGGTGTGGGTCTGCAGCAAAGTGATCTCTCCCTTCTTCAGGGACTGAAAAATCTCGAGTTGCTTGTGACTTCACTTACCGATTATGTTTCCACAACTCCTTTACCCGAACTGCCTAAACTTAAACAACTTGTGCTCACAGACCTTGACAAAAATTTTGAATTGCCTTCAGACTTTTTTGTCCACAATAAACAACTTGAAAGACTGATCCTTCATAAACCGTTGAAATTCAACCTTTCGGTGCTGGAGCCACTGAAAAATATTAAAGAGTTGATTGTCAGAGAATCAGGTGAAGTTCTGAATGCCGGTCTGATCAACGGACATAAGAAACTTGAAGTCCTGGTAATTGGTGATGAGGATGCCGATTATGACCTGAATATGATTGAATTGCCCCGACTGAGGTGGATGACTTTCTTTAATAATACCACTCAGGAGGAATTTAATACTTTCATTGATGCCCATCCTTCCCTGGAGGTCATTGAAATGGCCGCTTGTGATACCGTACACAGTCTCGGGGCATTATCAGAACTTGATAAATTATCATATCTGACCATAACTGATACTGTAACTGATATCGGTTCGGTCGGGAAACTGACTAACCTTAAATATCTCTCACTTCCAGCCGCATATCTTGATGATGCAACAAATCTTGCAAGTATAAAAAGTTCCCTTCCCGGTACACGTATTGTAGCAAACGAAGGCTTTTGCCTGGGTTCGGGATGGATTTTACTTATAATACCACTGGTTCTGGTAATAAGATTCTTCTGCAAAAATATCAGGCAGGAAGACAGGGCTAAGATAAATGGCTAAACTGATTCAATGATCCATAGGACAAATCCTGTAATCCTTGCTGAAGCAATCATTTGCAGTCTTGGATTTATTGTCTTTGCATATTTTATTCATAATGAATTCCCGGTCAGACTGATATCATTTGGCGGATTGATATTTTCAGGTATCGTTATTGCCCGGAATTTAAAGTCGTTTGCTGATTTACGAAAAATCACCGGTGAGCATGGAGGAACCCCTAAAATTCTTCTCCTTGCTGCCTCGGGGATTATACTTGGCAGCATTCTTTCAACATTATACAGGAGACATCTCGGAATTGAACTGTTTCCGCGAACGATCCATTTCTTTGCCTTTGTTGCTGCACTGATCGGTGCCACCGAAGAACTGATATTCAGAGGATTCATCCAGGAACATGTAAGAAAAACAAACGGACCTTTATCAGTTCTTTTTGGTACCTTATCTCATACCGGATATAAACTTTTCCTTTTTATTTCCCCTGCTGTTACCGTAAGTGTGGATACAGGTTTTCTGGTACTTTATACATTCATTGCCGGAATGGTGTTCGGAACTATAAAATATCTGTCAGAAAGCCTTATTCCTGCCATCATTGCCCATGCACTTTTCGATATCCTGGTTTATGCGGAATTCGTGAATGCACCCTGGTGGGTGTGGTGAATTCAGGAAATTCTTTTATGAATTGACATTAATCTTAGCTGTGATATCAGAACTTTATTAATTTTGGGGCCGGTAAATAAAATCAACCATTACAAACAGATTTAAATTAGAATGTCGGCCTGGCGCAGTTTTTAATTAATTATTTCGTTGATGAGAAAATATTCGCTTGATAAAAGCAAGATTAAAGTTCTGTTACTTGAGGGTATTCATGAGAATGCCACGCAATACTTTATTGAAAACGGATATACCAATATTGAATGTTTTAAGGAAGCTTTACCTGAAAAAGATCTTGTTAAGAAACTGGAAGAGACTCATATCATAGGGATCAGAAGCCGGACCGAACTGAGAACAGAGCTTATTCAGAAAACAACGAAACTCTTTGCAATAGGATGTTACAGTATTGGAACAAACCAGGTAGATCTTTATGATGCGAAAATGGCAGGTATCCCGGTCTTTAATGCTCCTTTTTCAAATACCAGGTCTGTTGCTGAACTGGTAATTGCCGAGTGTATAATGCTGATGCGTGATATTCCCGAAAAGAGCACTCTGGCCCATAACAGGATATGGATGAAATCGGTAAAGCATTCTGTTGAGGTCAGGGGGAAAGTGCTTGGTATAATCGGTTACGGTCATATAGGATCACAGGTATCCATACTTGCCGAAGCTTTCGGAATGGATGTCTATTATTATGATATCGAGAAAAAACTCAGCCTGGGGAATGCAAAACCTGTCTCATCTCTTAATGACCTGCTCAGGATTGCTGACACTATAACAATACATGTTCCCTCCACCGTCCTGACTAAAAATATGATATCGGTGGATCAGGTTTCAATTATGAAAAAGGGTAGCTGCCTGATAAATGCCTCAAGGGGTGATGTGGTAGATTATGAGGCTATTGCGGAAGGACTTAGATCGAATCATCTTGCCGGTGTTGCTGCAGATGTATTTCCGAGGGAACCGGTTTCGAATGAAGAACCCTTTGTCAATGATCTTCAGGGATTACCGAATGTCATCCTTACACCTCATATCGGGGGAAGTACTCTTGAAGCACAGGCCAATATCGGACTTGAAGTATCTGAAAAACTTGTCAAATACAGTGATACGGGTTCTACGATAGGTACCGTTAATTTTCCCGAGATCTCCTTACAGTTGCATACAACAAAACAAAGGTTCCTGCATATTCACCGGAATGTTCCGGGTGTTCTGCGTGAGGTGAACAATCAGTTCAGTTCAAAGGGAATCAATATCTCTGCTGAATATCTTCAGACAGATTCTGATATAGGTTATGTAATAATAGAAACAGACAGTGATCTCAATGGTTCAATACTGAGCGACCTGAAGAATATACCTCATACGATCAGGACAAGGATACTGTACTGAAGATTTTCCAGATTAATATTTCCTGAGAAGCTCAAGCAATTTACTGTCGAGCTTGTGCCCGTACCAGTCGGAATATTCAATATCAGTTCGTCCGGAATCCATTATCCCGAAGCTGCCCCTGAAATTCCAGAGAGCAAAGCCGATACCTGCATTAGTCAGAATATCAATTACATCCCCGAACCAGGCCAGAAATACATTATGTGGTGTTTTATTATAGCAGCCACATTCGCCGCAATGGACTCCGACACCTTCATTCTTAAGGTCAATCCAGGGTTTGTAAAATTCTTCCAGTTGTTCTCTTCCGTAATAATTTCCGTCTATTACACCCGGCCATACAGGTTTCGGGGCCTGTGAAGGATCTTTCCAAACCCATGAAGCCTGATAGTGTGATATAAGTCCTGGCCAGTATCCACGGCAGCTCTGGGCAAGGTTCAGATCTTTCAGTTCAGGAGTAACGTTGCTGCCTCCGCTGTTACCGTCTGCTACTACAAGACGGTCGGGACTTACTGACCATATTGCATCCGATGCACCTTTAGCAACCTTTCGGTATATATCCCCCGGAACCGGTCCCTTTTGTGCATACTGGTCATTCATGTCCTCAATATAGGCAGGTTCATTCAGAAGGTCAAAGCTAAGTTTATCCTTTGAAATATCTTTATACCTCACCGCAAACATTTTCCAGTGAGCATTGAAAGCATCCTGGGCATCCTGGTCTTTCCATAAGTTAAAAGGTTCATGAAATCCGGCATTGATACAATAACCCGGCCCCCTGTGCAGATTGAGACTAACGTGCAGCCCCTGTTTATTTGCCATTGTTATCAGCTGGTCGATCTGTTCAAGGGCCAGGGGATCATAATTATATACTTCTTCCTTTGTGATATCCCTTGTTCTGTCGAAGGAGAGGTATCTCGGATATGCCATCGGGATCCTTACAAAATCGAATCCCCAGTCTGCCATCCATTTAAGGTCATCCCCGGTAGTACGGTCTGCATATTCCGGATTAGAAGGGGGTACGGGCGAAAACAGATCCAGAAGATTAAAGCCTTTCCATCGCGGGAGCTTGTTCTCCATTCCGTTCTGGACTGATGAGCATGCCTGTGTTCCGGCCAGCGTCAGACCGGCTGCTGCAATTGAAGTATTTTTCAGGAATACACGGCGTGAGATTTGCCTTTTCATTGTTCGTGTCTTTTAATGATTATCAAATTTAAGATTTAAAAATGAAGTAAGAACGAAATAAAATCTTTTTACCACGGGGTACACGAAGCACACGGAATTATCACGGAGTTATCCTTTCACCCTTTCTCCCGCCTCTCCTAATCTCCCGCCTCTCCTCATCTGCCGCGGCCGGCCTCGCGGGGGGGGGGGGGGGGGGCGGGGCCGGGGGGGGGGGGGGGGGCCGGGGGGCGGGGGGGGC
>CAYQZL010000070.1:1302-4622 GCA_964421975.1 uncultured Rikenellaceae bacterium | reverse complement strand
TCCCCCTCACCTCATCTCCCCCTCTCCTCATACCCTCACTCCTCACCGCTCACTACTCACTCCTCGCCGCTCACCCCTCCCTTCCTGGCCAGCCTCAACGGAGTAAGCGACACCGGTCCGATAAGTCCCGATGCAAACGGCGCCCACGAGGATGCATCAAACAAGCCATTTTTTGTATTCTGCCTCATCCTTGCTGCCATATTTATATTATAAAATTTCTTCCACTCTATATTATTACGGTCCATATATGAAATACGGTTGGCCATCAGGTTTGAGACCTTTATTTCGAGAGTATTTGATCTTTTAAGCTGTTTTTTCCCGAGGATCAAACTGAAATCAGGTCCGATAAGGGAGGCGATATTTTCTCCATTAAGTATTACAGTTGCACTTTCCTTAACGATACCCAGGTTTAACATCCATGCATCAGCTTTCCCTTTCGGTCTGGAAAATCTGATTTTATAAACCCCGGTACCCGAGAAGTCCCTGAGTTTATCATCTCCAAAATCAGTCCATGACTGAAGCCTGTCGATCTGCTTTGAAGGAGGAAGTTCAGGCCCTCCCTTTATGAAATCAATATTCCAGGTTCCGCTTATCTCTTTCTGAGCTGAGACCGGATCGTAAAAGGGATATGGCTTTCCTTCCACAGGATTTTTATATGCTGAAATTATCAGTGATTCTCCCGGATACAATCTTAAACAGACTTCTGTTTTGCCTTCGTTATTCTTTGCTGATTTTGCCAGTCCCGACTGATCTGTCATCGGATTGAATAAAGCGACACCCGAATTTTCTGCAGTGATGGGCAGCCATCCGTCGAAAGCTTTATCATTCTGGTTCAATATGAAATAATTGGTAGCTTTTTCTGTTTCGCGTCTCATGAAACTGATCCTGTTGTCAGCCATCTGTTCGCGACGGATACCTGCAAATTCAAGCAACATAGCGGCATCTTCTCCCATTATCAGGCTTCCCCGGCCATGATCAGCTCTGAGGATTCCTTTTTTACCAGTTTCTTTAAAATTCAGATTATTTTTCCAGTTGGTGAAAACTTTATTCTTTTCTTCGTACTGATCCAAACCGGCAATACTTTCCGGCAGATTCCCCAGGATCATAACGGTAGCCCCGTCACCGGCAAGTTTCATGATCCGGCTGAATGTTTCATCCGGGATATATTTACAACCGGGCAGAATAAGGGCTTTATAAATATTTCCTTCTGTTTCAAGCAATTTTTGATTGACTTCAGTATTCTTAAGCTGAAGATCTGAAATGTAATCCCATGCATATCCTTCCCTGATCATAGATTCGGCAGCTGTTTTAAAAGGAGTTCCGTTAAATGCTGGACTTATTACATCAAAATGTTCCAGCATTCCTCTTCCGGAATCGGCATAGCGGTCGAAAATGGGAAAATAGAGCAGGATGTCATTATCGGATCTGCCCTGTTGCATAAAAGACTGGACTCTTGTCACATATTTATTCAGTGTGTGGAAATCGTTCCAGAGGGGATTTGATGGTGTTAATTCAACGGCAGCATAGAACAGGAATCCGGGCCATGGTTCTCCGGGAGGTGAATAGCAGGTGCCGTGATAGAAAAGATGGTTGATCCCGCCGAGAAAGAATATATCAGCAGCTTTTTTGATATCTGACAGGCTTGAAATGAAATGTTCATTAAGCCATGTGGCAGCCTCACATGAAACAAGTTTTTTCCCGGTAACATTAGCAGCTGAAGAAGCAAATTTGAGTTTGGTAAGTTCACTGCCCTCGGTTTCAGGTATGTCACTTGCTGCGTACAGATCCAGTATGTTCCCGGGTGAACCATGGGACTGATTTCTTGTAAGCTTAGCCTGCCTGTTTGCCCATTTTGTCCAGTGAGTGGTAAATTTATCCAGGATCAGATCGGATATAGTCTGGCGGTAATCAGAAAGAACTCTCGCATTCTTTTCAGGATCGTCCTTACTGAACAGAGCCTTCAGGTGATCACCCAGATTGTAACCTCTTCTGAGCAGGAATTCATTGAAAAGATCATTTGTCCAGTCAGCCTGTCCTGATGCATCATCCACCTCATAGGAATCATTAAAGTAACCGCGGAGAGAACGGATGTCATAATCGCTGAAAACTGTATCGAAGTGTTTCAGGAAATTATCAATTGCTTTTCCCGAGAAATGGTCAATGACGTCACCTTCGCCTCCAGGGCCAGCTCTTTCGGCAAGTTTTCCGTGCCATCCCTGAAAAAGGGCATAGATTGTCCAGTTACCGGCTGGAGCAGTCCATTCGAGGTCTCTCTGCGGGCTGACATGTCCGGTTAAATCAATCACTTCACCCGAATCTGAATATGCCATTAATGCATAAAGTGGCAGAGGCTTGTCAAATCTGATCTGATCGATGGCATATAACTGAAGGTTTTGGTTTTTAGCGATCGGATCGACCAGTGCTGACATGTCGGGTTTCTGACCTACAGGTCTCACCATAGGTATCTGCCGGAATTCTATTTTTTCATTCAGCTTTTCACCACCCGAAAGTGAATATATTTTATGGTTTATGTTCCTGCAGGCATCTTCGGGACTTACCCACGGACCACCGAAGGGCCAGCCCGATGCATTGGCAAGATCTATTCCCATGTCGAGGCGTTCAGCCTCCCCGAGAACATGAGTGAACATTTCCATCCATTCAGGACTGAGATAGTTTATGAATTTTTCCTCCAGTCCCTTTACCCCATAGATGCAGGTTACTTCCATACCTCCAAGTCCGGCTTTATTATATATTTCCAGATTCGTGGTGATATCAGCTTTGTTTACTATACTGCCCGGCCACCACCATCTCGACCAGGGTTTGGTTTCACGGGTTATCTCCGGCCATTTGATCTCGTTTTTCTGGGAGAATACGGTAAGATCCTGCAACAGGATTAAAATAAAGATGATAGCAGACTTTGTCATTTTCTTTTTTTTTAACTCTGCGGAACTCTGTGTATCCTCTGCGGAACTCTGTGTAATAAAAAGAAAAAAAAACTTACACAGAGTTACACAGAGGGTCACAGAGAGACACAGAGGGAATTAATTGGAAATAACTACCTGGGACTGTGGACTCAGCGGAAGACTGAAACTCTCAAACTGATCGGGTTTAGCCGGATTGAATGAGGGTATGTCTTTCACCAGGAAATTTTTCAGATCCAGTTTATTGTCTTTTATACCCTCAATAATACATTTTGCCAGCTGGTATGCACCATAAGAATTGAAGTGAGTATTGTCATTGAGGGCTTCTTTTTGTCCCGGGAAAGTATTTGCAGGGTAAATTACAAATAACTTCTTTGAGTCTTCAGGCCCCATTGCCTC
>CAYQZL010000070.1:0-1292 GCA_964421975.1 uncultured Rikenellaceae bacterium | reverse complement strand
AAGCATTCAGATCAATGAAAGGAACTTTGAGTTCTTCCGCGACCTTAGCTGCTGCTGCAGGATAGTCACCCAGGGAGTTTATGAGCTTTCCATCTTCACCAAATGATCGCCTGTTTGCCGGAGAAACAATGACCGGTATACCGCCTTTCTGCCGGAATTCATTTACAAACAGTCTGAGTCTTTCGGAATATGATTTGAATGCACCGTCATCGGGTCCTTTTTCTTTCTGATCATTATGTCCGAACTCAATAAAAAGATAATCACCCGGTCTCATAGTATTAAGAACCTGTTTCAGGCGGTTGGATGACAGGAAGCTTCCCAGTGATAATCCTGATTCGGCATGGTTTGATACTGCGGCACTTTCTGTCAGGAAGCGCGGGAACATCTGACCCCATGAGGCCCATGGATCATCATCCTGGTCAACAACAGTTGAATTACCTGCAAGAAATACTGTAACCGTGTTATATGTTCTTGTGATTTCGAGGGCGCAAATACAGGGGCGCTTGTCGGTAAATTCGAAGGTCAGCTTTTCGTCCCAGTTCAGCTTGTTGTTCTCCCGTGGTTTTAAAATGACTTTTTCACCGGTATCACCTATTTCCGGAGTACGGATATTTATTGTAGCCGTAAGTGTTTTAAATTTTCCTGCTTCAGTACTTATTTTTTCAAATATCAGTCTTCTCGATTCTGCCCTTACTGTTGTAAGGGAAGGTTCTTTCAGATCCCCTGTGATAATTTTTATTGTATAATTACCTGCAGGCAGTCTAACAGAAAAGAAGAAGGGTCTGTCACCTGTGCAGAATCCGCTTGTCAGAGCTTTTTTCCCGCCCCTGTCTATTGCAAATGGTATTGTCCCAAAATCAAATCCATATCCTGCCCGGGCTGAGTATTTATCTGATGCGTTTACCTTAATATATCCGGGAACCTCTTTTGCAGGACCGAAGGAGAATTTATAGCTGGTTATTTGCTGACTTGCTAAAAGTGCCGGAAGTGAAGATGTTAAAAAAAAAATATCATTGCTCTCAATGTCGCCATAAGCTTTTATAAATTAATTAGATGGTTAAGAAATTATCATTTTAGATTTACAAATATAAGTTTTTTTTCTATTGATTTTTTTCTCTAAATACTCCTTCAATCAGATTGCAGGTTCTGTCAAGATTCCTGAAAGTCCCGAGGTCTCGGGATTGATCTTGACAGGTTCTGCAAGCTGGTTATCTTGGTATTTAGAAAGAAAAATCATTATGCTGCCTGATAATATTTGTTTGCCGGTATCTGATGATTAATACCCTGATGAC
>CAYQZL010000069.1:0-21993 GCA_964421975.1 uncultured Rikenellaceae bacterium | reverse complement strand
GAGGGATGAAATGATATTCCTTGGAATTAGTCTGACGGGAGAAATGATCAGAATACTTTCTGTCGGATTTGCTCCCAGAGGTACATCGGGGAGAAATACTTCTGACGGACAGATTGCATGGGAGCTGAATAAGACAGGTGCTTATTCAATTATAAGACATCCTCTTTATCTGGGCAATTTTTTAATGTGGCTGGGCCCGGTCCTTTTTCTCAGATCTCCATGGTTCACAGTGGTATTCATACTTGTTTACTGGCTCTATTATGAGAGAATAATGTTTGCCGAAGAACAATTCCTGAGAAAAAAATTCGGAGAGGAATATGACAAATATTCCGAAAAAGTGCATCCCTTCATACCATTCGGATTTAAATTCATTCCACCAAAGCTTTCCTTTTCTTTGAAGACTGTAATGAAAAGGGAATATAACAGCTTTGTCAATATTTTCCTGATGTTTGCTGCACTTGATGTTTTCCGGAATTATTTCCTTACGGAAAAAATCTTTTTTACCAGGATCTGGATTTACCTCTTAATCGGGGCAGTTGTGATATGGTTAATAATTCGTGTTATCCACAAATTCACAAAGTGGCTTGAAGTGGAAGGAAGATAAAAAATACGTATTATAATATGTCTTTTAATACGTATTATAATACGTTTTTTCAATATATTGTAAAGGATCAGTCGTCCCTTGCTCCGGTAAAGATCATTATATAGTATAACAATGTTGCAAGAGAACCTACGGCCGCCACAACATATGTTGAAGCAGCCCATTTGAGAGCATCCTGTGCCCTTCCCTGGTTTTCATAGGATGTTACGCCTGCGTTTGAGAGCCATGCCAGAGCTCTCTGGCTTGCATTGAACTCAACAGGGAGTGTTATGAAGCTGAACAATGTTGTTAAGGCGAACAGTACAATACCTGCAAATAAAAGTGCAGGGAAAGTATTTATAAGTATGATACCGGCAAGTATCAGCCATGTAACCCATTTAGAGGAAAAGCTTACAACAGGTACCATTTTGGACCTGAACCCCAGCCAGGCATAAGCTGTCGCATGCTGAACGGCATGTCCGGTTTCGTGAGCAGCAACAGCAGCAGCTGCGATACTTCTTGAACCATAAACATCCTGACTAAGATTGATTGTCTTTTTCTCCGGATTATAATGGTCGGTTAACTGTCCGGGTACACTGACAACCCTTACATCTAAAATGCCGTTATCGCGAAGCATCTTTTCGGCTATCTCTTTACCTGTCATGCCGTTGTCAACAGGTATTTTCGAATATTTCCTGAATTTGGATTTCAATGTGGCACTTACGATCCAGCTGAGGACCATAATTCCTATAAAAATTACCCATATACTCACTGTCATTTCCTCCTGTTTTTGGTTTTATTCACTGTTTCAATTACTCAAAAGTCCTGCCATTTGATCTTTTGTGCCAATCTGACAGGAATTTGCAAATACTATCTTTGAATGCATAAAGCTCTTTTATATATATTTGAAAGGTGGCAAAATTACTTAAAAATATATTATCATTCCTGTTATCAGTTCCGGTATACATTTACCGTTATGCCATTTCTCCCTGGCTCCGGCCTTCATGCAGGCATGTACCTTCATGTTCTCTGTATATGCTTGATGCTTTGAAACTTCATGGACCATTTACCGGCTTTGTTCTGGGCTTTAACAGGGTACTCAGATGCCGGCCGGGAGGGACACACGGATATGATCCGGTACCTCTTTTCATTTTCCGCCGTTATAAATATCTCTCAGGATTACTGAAAGGCTATAAAAAGCAAAACCGACTTAAACACTGAACCCAAATTATCCCCGGCTTCCGGCTAGCGGCTAGCGGCTACCGGCTTCCGGCCGAACTTCCAACTTCCAACTTCCAACTCCCAACTTCTAACTCCCAACTTCTAAAACCCCATCTCTTCCTTCAGCGTCTGATATCCCGACCGGCTTATGGGCAGCTTATCACCCGACTTCAGCATAGCAATATGATTATCCTTACCATATGGCTCAATCCTGTTAATTTCCTGAATCCTTACAATATAAGATCTGTGTATCCTGACAAAATCGTTCCGGGGAAGATTGTCTTCATAATATTTCATGGTTTGCTGCTTGAGTGCTTTTCCGTCGGTGTGATATATCATTACATAATCATCCTGGGCTTCAACAAATCTGATTTTGTCGACCGGTATAAGATTAATGGCATTTCCTTTTCTGACCACGACTCTTGACACCGGTGAGGAGGATTCGGGAACTTTTGACAGAATCTGACTCCCGGGTTCCCTGTTCCCGTTACCTGAAAGGATCTTTTCTCCTGCCTTCTTAACAGCTTCCAGGAAACGTCTTTTATCAAATGGTTTTAAAAGATAATCCACTGCATTCAGTTCAAATGCCCTTATAGCAAACTGATCATAAGCTGTTATAAATATGACTTCAGGTTTCTCTGTCGTTACTTCCAGCATCTCTATCCCTGTCAGCCTGGGCATCTGTATATCGAGAAAAATGAGGTCGGGTTTCATCATTGTGATCGTTTTCAGACCCGAGAAGCCATCGGCACATTCAGCTATGATGTCGATATATTCAATGTCCTGCAGATAATGCCTGATCAGATCCCTTGCAGGAGTTTCATCGTCTATGATTACTGTCCTTATTTTTTCCATAGATAATAATTACTGTTTAACGGGCTCCATAAAAAAACTTATTTTCCCTCCCCGTGGTGAATTTGCATTTTTAAAAAGCAAAAACAATGCAGGATAGAAAGGATAAAATACAGAAAGCAGGCTTAGTGACAGCACTTCTTCCTGCTTACAAAATAAGCAAATTTCTCTGATTTCAGGTTCCGGCAGGTACAAAAAGTGTCACTTTGAAAACCCCCTTGTCTTTTGACGTGGTGATTGAGCCCTTGTTGCCATAGAACAGTTTAAGGCGGCGTTCAACATTTATAAGGCCGGTGCCGGTTCCCTTTCTCGATGAAGGGATAGGTTCAAAATTATTGCTGATAATTATAATTGCATAATCATCGGATAATTTAACCTCAGTCCTGATGGTTACTGTCTGGGTGCTTTCATAAACGCCATGTTTTATGGCATTTTCATACAGAGGTTGTAATATCATTACAGGCAGTTTCACTTCCAGACACCGGGGATCTATTATTTCCTCGGTTGACAGCTTATCGCCAAACCTGATTTTTTCTATGTCGAAATATAATCTCAGGTTTTCCAGTTCACTTCTGAGTGATACGGGCTGTTCGTCTTTTTTTGAAAGAGCGTATCTCATGAATTCCGACAATTTGACAACCATTTCCCTTGCTTTTTCCGGATTTGATATTGTAAGTGAACTGATCGAGTTTAGACTGTTAAAAAGGAAATGCGGATTGATTTGTGATCTGAGCATTTTCAGTTCCGTCTCTTTTACGAGGCTTTCCAGTTTTGCTTCCCTTGCTTTCTTTTCTGAAAGGTTTGTAAGACTGATGAACAGGTAGTAGGTCAGTACAGCCAGGATATATATGAATACTGATATACCGGCCCGGTATGGCAGTGTGACTTTCCAGAAATCATCATACAATGATTTATCCGGCGTTGCAAACTGCATTACCGATTTGGTTATTAATACGCTAAGGGCGATTGCAACTGCTCCGCCGGCAATAACGTTGAAAATAATTGAAAGAGGTTTTACCTTCTCCTGGTTGAAATAGTTGAATGGATACCACAATGAGAGTATCAGAACTGACAGGATAAGCAATGAAAGCAGAGTATCGGGAATGCTGATCACAACGAAACTCCCGTAGGCAAAATAGAATAAAAGTGCCTGGCCCAGCGCCAGAAAGAGCCAGGCCAGCCACCAGATCAACAGTCTTGTCCTGTTCTGCAGTACAGGATGATTCATATAATCGGATATTAATAACTCTTTACTTCACCACCTCCGAATACCACGGCACCTTTGATCACCAGCTGACTGGCCGGATCAACTGTTCTGCCGGGACTTAGTTTGCGTGAATCACTGAAGCCTCCGAGAACCGGTGTTACCTCTATTGTTACATACCATGTTTCGGGGACTATTATTGTGGCTCCTCCGAAAACACATGCAATTTCGATATCATTTCGCCCCGGGGCAAGCTTTGCCTTGGTAAGATCGAGTTCCGTTCCTCCGAATACAGCGGTTATTTTACCACCCCTGAAGTTTTGTGATACAATCTGTCTTTCTCCTCCGCTGAAAATGTTAATATAGTCTATATAATCATCTCCTGTCATCCCCTTTGTGGCACCACCCGACCAGCCTCTCCTTCTTGAGAAAATGAAAAGAATACCTACAATTATGAATATTGCCGGCCAGAACATGTTATACATATGGAAGGTTTCCCTGAACAGAAGAGGGATCATAAAGAATCCGCCGACCGCCATTACTATTATTCCCGCTGTCTTTTCCGTTGAACTCAGGGTCATTACAACACCAATAACCACAAGCAGCATCTGCCAGCTGAAGACAACATTATCAATGAAATCAGGAAATATACCTGTGTTCCTCAATATCAGGAATAATCCTGCAAGTACCAGTATCACTCCGATTATTACCTTGTTGCTTGAACCATGGACCGGTTCGGTTCCCGGATTATGATGGTCATTACGATGCTCGTTAATTGTTTCCATAGCTGTAAATTATTTGATTTTTTAATTGTTTATTTTTCTTCTTTTAAGGAATGAAGCAATGATTAATGAAATTCCGACGAGGATTATTACCGCAGGCCAGTAAAAGGTCCTGACTATCTCAGGCATTTCACCCAGATGATTATCATACAGGAACCATACTCCCCCGGCAATCAGAAAGATTCCCGGAACGAAGCTGAGGTTCATTATAAGAAGGACACCGACAAATATCATTGCCGTTTCCCAGGTAAAGTAATCCTTTACACTTCCAAGGTGCAGCATATCATTTGTCGCAACCAGAAGGGCAAGCCCCAGAGCAATCAGAAAAAGGCCGAAGCCTGTCCGGGGATGATGCTCTCTGTGTCTTTGAAATTCAGTATCGCGCTGTTTCATGGTAAATGATTTATTGATCAAAAATAATTTACACTTTTTAAATACGTTAATAAAAATCGGCGAATGGTGGTTTTTTGACGGTATAACACCGGATACGAAGATAATTGTTACATTTTTGTTGATAATTTTTTTAATTGAATAAGCTTTCATATTTTTGCAAACCAAAAATTTGTTGAGATGTCGGGACTATATACCATACCGATCAGCGGGTTGAAGGAGGGTAGCCACAGTTTTGATTTTGAAATAGGAAATGATTTTTTTGCCCTTTTTGAGGAATCGGAAATAAAGGAAGGAGCCCTGAAGGCTGTTGTTAATGCCGATAAGGGCTCTGCTCATATAGATCTTTCTGTTGTTATAGAAGGAACTGTAAATATATCATGCGACAGATGTCTTGGTATTTTTTCCTTTCCTCTGAAGTGCGATAACAGACTGTTGGTCAGGTTCGGGAAAATACATGATGAAACCGATCCTGATATTATTACAATACCGGCAGAAGAACCGGCTCTGGATCTGATGCAGTATTTCTTTGAATATATCCTTCTGGCTCTTCCGATCCAGAGAATACATCCCGTTGATGAGAACGGGAAAAGTACCTGTGACCCGGAAATGATAAGCAGGCTTAATGAGCATATGATAAACAATACGGGGACCGACCCGCGCTGGGACGAATTAAGAAAGATTATGAACAATTAAAACAGATTACAATGCCAAATCCCAAACGTAAACATTCAAAAACAAGAAGAGACAAGCGCAGGACGCATTATAAAGCAACTGCTCCTACAGTTACTACATGCTCTAATTGCGGATCTTCAGTTCAGTATCACAGGGTTTGCCCTGAATGCGGATATTACAGGGGAAAACCGGCTGTTGAAAAGAAAGCCGCCCAGTAAATACCTTTAATTATCTGTTGATTCAATGAAAATTGGACTTGATATCATGGGTGGTGATTTTGCACCCGGATCAATTATTGAGGGTGCAATTGATTCACTCGTGCATTTTTCCGGTGAAGATAAGTTAGTCCTTATCGGGGATCAGCAGGAAATCTCTTCAAAATTTAAAGAGACAGATACTGATCTTTCCAGGGTAGAGATCGTTCATACTACTCAGGTCATTGATATGGGCGATATCCCGTCCAAAGCATATTCCCAGAAACCCGATTCAAGTATTGCAGTTGGATACAGGCTGCTTAAAGAAGGCAGCATAGATGGTTTTTGCAGCGCAGGAAATACAGGTGCAATGCTTGTTGGTGCCAGTTATACAGTCAATGTGATCCCCGGCGTCATCCGCCCCGCTCTCGCTACAGTCATTCCGGTCCTGAATAACCGTAATGCCGTAATACTCGATGTCGGACTGAACCCTGATACCAAACCGGATGTCCTGATGCAATACGGTCTCCTGGGGACCTTTTTTGCAAAATATGTCCTGGAAATAGATAATCCTTCTGTTAAACTCCTTAACATAGGTGAAGAGGAATCAAAAGGAACACCTGCAATAAAAGCAGCTTATGAACTGATGAAAGGTCATCCGGGAATAAATTTCCTTGGAAACATAGAAGCAAACGATATGTTTGGGGAAAAGAACCCGGATGTAATTGTTTGTGATGGTTTTGTAGGGAATATTGTTTTAAAACAGACCGAAGCTTTCTACCAGATATATAAGTTAAGGAATCTTAATGATTCATATTTCGAAAGGCTGAATTTTGAGAATATCGGCGGTACTCCGATTGTGGGTATAAATGCCAATGTGGTCATCGGACATGGTATATCGAAGCGTAAGGCTATAATGAATATGGTTCTTCAGACCCTGGCTGTAGTTCATGTAAACCTTGCTCAAAAGATCAAAGAAGCTATCTGATAATGGGAAAAATACGGGCAGCCATAACGGGAATACATGCATGGGTACCGGAATACAGACTGACAAATCATGAGCTGTCCAGAATGGTTGATACTTCCGACGAATGGATTATGCAACGTGTCGGGATTAAGGAAAGAAGAATTCTCAAAGGAGAAGGAATGGGTACATCGGATCTGGGTGAAATGGCCGTAAAAGGACTTCTGGAAAAAACCGGAACATCTCCCGGTGAGATTGATCTTATGATTTGTGCCACAATAACTCCCGATATGTTTTTTCCTGCAACAGCCAACATTATTTCCGATAAGGCTGGAATAAAAAATGCTTTCAGTTTTGACCTGTCGGCAGCCTGTTCAGGCTTCCTCTTTGCACTTCAGACAGGTGCTGCATATATTGAAGCAGGTATTTCCAAAAAAGTTGTTGTTGTAGGAGCCGATAAAATGTCGTCAATTACCGATTACACTGACCGTACAACATGTCCGCTTTTCGGCGATGCGGCAGGAGCCGTATTACTGGAACCGACAACTGAGGAATATGGTATAATGGATCATATTCTGCATGTCGACGGATCCGGACGGAAATATCTGCACATGAAAGCAGGCGGATCAGTGAAACCGGCTTCTCATGAAACGATTGAAGCCAGGGAACATTTTATATATCAGGAAGGACAGGCTGTATTTAAATTTGCAGTATCGAATATGGCAGATGTGGCAGCTCAAATAATGGAAAAGAATAATCTGAAATCTGAAGATATTGCTTTCCTTGTTCCCCATCAGGCCAACCTGAGGATCATTGATGCCACGGGAAGAAGAATGGGCCTGCCCCCGGAAAAGGTTATGGTTAATATTGAAAACTACGGAAATACCACTGCAGCAACTATCCCTCTCGTCCTCTGGGAATATGAAAATAAACTGAAAAAAGGCGATATACTTATCCTTGCAGCATTCGGAGGAGGATTCACATGGGGTTCCATCTATCTGAAATGGGCCTACGATCCTCAATAAGCATTATGTAATCTACGCAATAGTTTATATATTTGCGAGTTATTAAGTCAATATGTTAAACTCTGATAAAAATGGCAAAATTCAATGAGGCTGAAGCAGCAGCAATCAACCTGATCAGCAGTGGTACCGATATTACCGGAGATATAAAATCCGGAGGGGATCTGCGGATCGATGGCACTCTAAACGGCAATCTCAACACAAAAGGAAAAGTAGTGATCGGCCCCACAGGAAAAGTTAACGGGGAAGTAGTCTGTAAAAATTCCGAGGTCTCAGGTACCGTCGAAGGTAAAATTACCGTACATCAGCTGCTTATTTTAAAAGTCTCTTCAAAAATCTTTGGCGATATAGTTACTGCAAAACTATCTATCGAGCCTGGCGCAATATTTTCGGGGAACTGCAAAATGAGCGATAACGAAACAAATGCAGGAAAAGGAAAAGAATCAGAAAAAACCATCAAATAGTGGCTTAAGCAGCTATGCCAGATATACCGGTATGGCTTTCCAGATGGGAATAATTATCCTGGTCACCACCTGGGGCGGTATAAAAATTGACCAGCTGGCCGGATTTGAAAAACCGGTCTTTACAATAATTCTTTCACTCCTTGGCGTTTTCGCTGCAATCTATACCGCAATCAAAGATTTCCTGAAGTGATACGCCCTTGAAACCATTATACAAAAATATATTCAACCTCGTCCTGTTGCAAATAATCATTCTTGCCACAGGTCTTATCCTTACATCAAAGTTCGAACCGGGTTTTGACTTCCCGGAAATCACAGTCCTGTCTTTCTCTTTTGCCGCTCTTTCTCTTGTTACAATAATTATCCTGTTCAGGGGACAAAAAAGGGATCCCGAAAGCCAGACAATGCATTTACTTGTTGCTCTGGGGATCAAGTTTATCACGGAACTGGTGATAGCTTTTCTCTGGTTTTTTGTTGCTAAAAAAACCGGCCTGGCATTAGTGTTATTGTTTTTTGTACTATATTTAGCCTTCACTCTGTTTTCGGTATTGGTTGTATTGAAAACATTGAAATACAAACCTTTATAAGAGATTTTTATTTTGAAAACACGTACTGTAACATTTGTTTTCTACTCTTTGTTACTATTCATAACGCCCGGATTGTTGTCAGGGCAGCATGACGGTAATCATGAAGTAACTGAATCACACGGTGAGGCCGGCCAGGAGTTCAATGCAAGCGAGTTTATCCTGGATCATATTGCAGATTCCCATGAATGGCATATTATGACCCTTGGTGAAGGGGAACATGCAAAACATATTTCCCTCTATCTGCCGGTTATATTATATAGTAAGGAAAGCGGACTTCATTTCTTTTTCTCGGGAAAGCTGGCACATGGTCATGTGCACAAGGGCTTTAAACTGATGGAGGAAGGCGATCTGAAAGGGAAAATAGTTGCCGTGAAACCGGATGGGGAAATTGATACTGAAAATATTCCTCTCGATTTTTCGATGACCAAGACTGTTATCGGGATGCTCGCTGCAGCGATCATCGGACTCTGGATTTTCCTGACACTTTCACGCTCATACAAAAAAACAGGGATCAGCCATCCGAAAGGTATCCAGAGCCTGCTCGAACCTGTAATTTGTTTTGTCCGGGATGATATAGCCATTCCAAATATTGGTTATGAAAAACATGGTAAGTTTATGCCTTATCTCCTGTCAGTTTTCTTTTTCATCCTGATAAATAATCTGATGGGGCTCATTCCATTCCCACCACCATTCGGCGCAAACGTGACAGGAAACATTGCTGTTACATTCACACTTGCCTTTTTTTCATTTCTGATAATCCAGATCAATGGCAGCAAGACTTACTGGAAACATATTTTTGCCACACCAGGATTGCCGGCCTGGCTGCTGCCGATCATGATTCCCGTGGAACTTATCGGAGTTATAGCAAAGCCTTTTGCACTGATGGTTCGTCTTTTCGCAAATATTACAGCAGGTCATATAATAGTCATGAGCCTTCTGGCCCTGATTTTTATTTTTAATTCGCTGTTTGTGGCTCCGGTATCAATATTCTTTGTGATTTTCATGGATTGCCTCGAATTACTTGTGGCTTTCCTTCAGGCATATGTTTTTACACTTTTGTCGGCTCTGTTCATCAGTCTGGCAGTTGTGGAAGAACATCATTAATATTTTATGTTTAATTAATTAATTTTATTATGACAGGTACATTAGCGGCAATTGGAGCAGGTTTGGCAGTTATCGGAGCTGGCATCGGAATTGGCTGGATAGGTAAATCAGCCATGGAAGCAATAGCCCGCCAGCCGGAAGCTGCAAATAAAGTACAGACAGCAATGATCATTTCAGCAGCACTTATTGAAGGTGTTGCATTGTTCGCTGTTGTTGTATCTCTTATTGCTTAAAGAAAACTGAAATCCTGCAACGGTTGGTTGCAGGATTTCTGAATTGAAAATTTTAAAAGTATAAATATGATATTAGCCAGTAATAGTCTGACAAGTCCTGCAATAGGGACAATCTTCTGGGCTGTGCTTATCTTCAGCATCTTTTTTTACATACTTGCAAAATTTGCATGGAAACCGATCCTTGGTGCCCTGAAGCAGAGAGATGATATGATAAAAGGATCACTTGAGGCAGCAGAAAGAGCACGTAAGGAAATGCTTCAGCTGCAAAGCGACAATGAGGCCATATTACGTAAAGCAAGAGAGGAAAGGGAAGATATTCTCAGGGAGGCAAGAGATGTCAGGGATAAGCTCATCGGCGAAGCCAAGGGAAAAGCTACCCAGGAAGCTGCAAAAATCGTCGAAACCGCAAAAGCCGGAATTGAAAGAGAAAAAAACAAAGCCCTGGCTGAAATACATGACCAGCTGGCAACACTTTCGGTTGAAATTGCATCAAAACTGCTAGGAGAACAGCTCAGCAAAACAGGAGAACAGCAAAAGCTAATAAAAAAATACCTTGACGATATAAATCTCAACAGGAATTAATGAACGACGGTAAAATATCTGTCAGATACGCACGCGCACTGTTCCAGTCAGCCCTGGAAAAAAAGATCCTTGATAAAGTCAACAGGGATATGATACTTATTTCAGAAGTATGTAAGGTACCTGAATTCGGGGAATTGCTCGAAAGTCCGATCATTTCGCCATCAAAAAAAACCGAGGTTATTCTGAATACTATCGGCAGCAACATAGAAAAAATAACAGGATCTCTTATCAGCCTTATCGTTAAAAATGGCAGAGAGATGTACCTCCCGGGTATAGCAAGGGAATTCATAAGGTCAACAAAAGAATACAACGGTATAACTGAAACAGTTCTTACGACAGCTGTAAGAGTAGATGATAAAACCAAAAAACAGATTTCGGATCTTATTGCCGGGATCTTTAAAACAAAAGTGGAACTGAGCGAAGTGGTTGACAAGGATATTATCGGAGGTTTTATTTTAAAGGTAGAAGATAATTATCTGGATGCGAGTGTTAGAAATAAACTCCGGAAGATTGAAAAAGAATTGAAAAGCAAAGTTTTGTAAATTGAAGATTTTCGTTTTTTCGTCCCGGACTACGCTGAACGCTGAACATAAATTAAAGATAAACAAATAATTAATATTTGAAATATGACAAGTATCAAACCCGCAGAAGTATCAAGTATTCTGCGACAGCAGCTTGAAGGGATTCAGACCGGCTCCGACCTGGAAGAGGTAGGGACAGTGCTTACTGTTGGTGACGGGATCGCCCGTATTTACGGACTTTCAAATGCACAGTCAAATGAGCTGATAGAATTTGAAAATGGCATTGAAGCTATAGTCCTTAACCTTGAAGAGGATAATATCGGGGCAGTGCTCCTTGGCCCTACAGAAGCAATAAATGAAGGAGATATAGTAAAACGTACCGGTCGTATAGCCTCAATCGCGGTTGGTGAAGGTCTGCTGGGAAGAGTCATCTCTCCGACGGGTCAGCCCCTGGACGGGAAAGGCCCTGTTGAAGGGAAGCTCTATGATATGCCCTTTGAAAGAAAAGCTCCTGGTGTTATATTCCGTCAGCCTGTAAAACAGCCGCTTCAGACCGGGATTAAGCCTATAGATGCAATGATACCCATCGGAAGAGGACAGAGAGAGCTGATAATAGGTGACAGGCAGACAGGGAAAACAGCAATTGCCATTGATACGATCATAAACCAGCGTAGCAATTTTGAAAAAGGTAAACCGGTCTATTGTGTTTATGTTGCAGTGGGTCAGAAAGGTTCTACTGTTGCCAACATAGCCAAAACACTGGAAGAGAACGGGGCACTTGATTATACAGTTATTGTTCTGGCAACTGCTTCAGACCCTGCAGCATCACAATTCTATGCCCCCTTTGCCGGAGCCGCTATCGGAGAATTCTTCCGCGATACAGGCCGCGATGCACTTGTGATATATGATGACCTGTCAAAACAGGCAGTATCTTACAGGGAGGTTTCTCTGCTGCTTCGCAGACCACCGGGACGTGAAGCATATCCGGGCGATGTGTTTTACCTTCATTCACGTTTGCTGGAAAGAGCAGCAAAAATTATAGAATCCGACGATGTGGCAAAACAAATGAATGACCTTCCTGAATCAATCAGACATATGGTCAGGGGAGGGGGATCACTCACTGCACTGCCAATCATTGAAACCCAGGCTGGCGACGTTGCTGCTTATATCCCGACTAATGTGATATCAATCACAGACGGTCAGATATTCCTTGAATCTAACCTGTTTAATGCAGGAGTCAGACCGGCAATTAACGTAGGTATATCAGTTTCAAGGGTGGGTGGTAATGCACAGATAAAGGCAATGAAAAAAATTGCGGGTACTCTTAAGGTAGACCAGGCACAATACAGGGAACTTGAAGCATTCTCAAAATTCGGTTCCGACCTCGATGCCACAACTCTTGCAATCCTGAACAAGGGATCCAAAAACGTTGAGATACTTAAACAGGGACAATATGAACCAATGCCCGTGGAAAAACAGATCGCGATCATTTATTGCGGTACCATGGCCCTGCTAAAAGATGTTCCCGTTTCAAAAGTAAGAGATTTTGAAAGAGAATATCTCGAAATGCTTGACCTGAAATATCAGGATGTTCTTGAAAAACTTCGTGAAGGGACAATAAACAATGAAATTACAGACCAGCTTGAGAAAGTCGCAGGAGAGCTTGTTCTGAAATATAAACCGAAATAAACCGGAAAAAGCAGCCAAATAAATTAATTCCAGATGGCGAATTTAAAGTTAATAAGGATCAGGATAGCTTCGGTAAAATCAACAAGGCAGATTACTTCTGCCATGAAAATGGTATCTGCTGCCAAGCTGAGAAAAGCACAGGATAAGATATTGAAACTCAGGCCATATGCACATAAACTGCATGAAATTCTTGTCGGCCTGTCACAAAGCCTTGCAGAAACACAGGTTGAAAATATATATGGCAGAACCAGTATACCGGAAAAAATACTCCTGGTTGTAATAACTTCTAACAAAGGTTTATGCGGTGCCTTTAATTCAAATGTCATCAAAGAAACAAGGAGAATCGTATCTGAAAATTATCGCGACCAGTTTCAGAAAGGGAATGTTATAATACTTCCTGTTGGTAAAAAGGGATTTGATTTTTTCAGGAAATTAAATGTCAGAATGCTGCCCGAATGTAATCACCTGTTAAATGATCTTACATTTGACAATGTTGTGGCTGTTGCTGAAGCAATCATGAAGAAATTTGTTGACGGAGAATTTGACAGGGTCGAAATAATTTACAACCAGTTTAAAAATGCCGCTGTCCAGAACCTCACTGATGAGGTTTTCCTGCCCGTTGAAACAGTTGCGGCAGATCAGACATCATCTGCTCCGCCTGCTGATTATATTTATGAACCCACAAAAGAAGAAATAATAAAAGAACTGATTCCCAAGTCACTCAAAATACAGTTTTATAAAGCAGTACTTGATTCATTCGTTGCCGAACACGGTGCCCGTATGACAGCCATGCATAAGGCTACCGATAATGCTACAGAAATGATCCGCGAACTGACACTTCAGTATAACAAGGCAAGACAGGCAGCAATCACCAGTCAGATACTTGAAGTAGTCAGCGGCGCAGAAGCACTCAAAGGTTAAGTTTACACTTATTTCCGGGAAATGTACAATCAATCTGAACTCAAAGAATTGGTCGATAAGGCTTTGATGAACCTTTCGTATAATACTGAAGCATCCAGGCTGATCGATCCTGTCAGATATATTCTGTCAATAGGAGGTAAAAGACTGCGTCCTGTTATGGCTCTTATGGCATGTAATATGTTTTCCGACAGAATAAACGATGCTGTTCTTCCTGCAGCAGGGATTGAGGTCTTCCATAACTTCACCCTTGTTCATGATGACATTATGGATCAGGCATCAATCAGAAGAGGACTTGCCACAATACACCAGAAATGGAATATAAACCAGGCAATTCTCTCGGGAGATGTAATGGCATTTGTGGCAAATGACTGTTTTTTCCAGACACCTCAGGATAACCTTCTGAAAGTATTGAAAATCTTCAACAAAGCTGCAATCGAAGTATGTGTGGGACAGCAGCTCGATATGGATTATGAAAAGGCTGTAATTGTATCGCAGGAAGAATACCTGAGGATGATCGAACTTAAGACTGCCGTATTGATAGCTGCTTCAATGAAGATTGGAGCAATTATAGGAGGAGGTGAAGAGAAAAATGCCGACCTGCTTTATGATTTCGGCAAAAACCTGGGACTTGCATTTCAGATACAGGACGATATACTCGATGTATGGGGTGATTCAAAGATTTTCGGGAAAAAATCCGGAGGCGATATTGTTGCAAACAAAAAGACACTTCCCCTGGTTAAAGCTATGGAAAAAGCTTCTGTTTCACAAAGGAAAATCCTGCAGGATCTTTTCGGAAGTGCCGGGAACGACCCTGAAACCAAGATCCGGAAAGTAATAGATATCTATGATGAGCTGGATGTCAGAAATACTACAGAAGCTCTCGCACGTGAATATATTAACAAGGCATTTGATTTGTTCCGGAAGGTATCTGTCGATGATAAGAGAAAGCAGGAAATGATGAACCTTACAAGCTCTCTTATAGGAAGGGAATACTGATTCAGATATATTACTGACCACCTTTTTTAAACCATTCCGGATTTATAAGTATTCCGGCATTCACCATCACCTGGTCATATTTGCTTATTATATATTTGATTTCGCCGAAAAGATCGATATTATCTGTGAGATTCATGCCGGCCCCGGCCCCGATATTGAGGCCTAACGCATTATCGCTTTCCCTGAAGCTGTCAGATCCCGTATAATTTTCCTTTTTCCACGTAAAGAGTATGTCAGGTCCTGCTATTCCATAAAGATCAAAGCTTCCGGATGACAGGAACACATATTGGCAGTTAATATCCACCATCAGTGACGAAACAGTGGTTTTCCTGCCGGTTTCTTCTGTGATATTAGGATAAAATATTGTAAATGATGGAGATATGCTTAATTGTGGAGTGATCCCGTAAACACCTTTCAAAGAAGCGGCTATCTTACCGCTTTTATTGTAATCATAATCCGCGTTATGAAATTTGAAACCGCTTGTAAAAGCCAGACCAGCACCTGTTCCGGTAAACTGTGAATTTGCACTTGTAATGGCAAAAGCCAGGATTGCGGGCACTAAAAATATTTTTTTCATTGTTCTTACAATTTATCAAATCACCGTTAAATATAAATCATATTATTTATAGTTCTGAAAACTGTTCGTTTTCAAAATTTATTAAATTTGTAGCTTCCGTAAAATAATTAAAAATCATATTTACGATATGTCACAAAATACCGGTAAAATCAGCCAGATCATCGGAGCAGTGGTTGATGTAACATTTGAAAAGCAGGGTTCTGAGATGCCCGATATTTATGATGCACTTGAGATAAAAAGGGATGACGGGACAATGCTTGTGGTGGAATGTCAGCAGCATATAGGAGAGAATACAGTAAGGGCTATTGCCATGGATTCAACCGATGGTTTGCGCAGAGGTATGGAAGTGGTTGCCACAGGTGCACCCATAGTAATGCCGATTGGAGAACAGATAAGGGGAAGGCTCATGAATGTAACGGGTGAACCTATTGACGGAATAGGTCCGCTTGACAAGACAGGAGGTTATCCGATACACCGTAAGCCTCCTAAATATGACGATCTCTCGACTGAAAAAGAGGTCCTTTACACGGGAATAAAAGTTATCGACCTGATTGAACCTTATTCGAAAGGCGGGAAGATAGGTCTTTTCGGTGGTGCAGGAGTGGGAAAAACTGTTGTGATACTTGAGCTTATTAATAATATTGCCAAAGCTTATTCAGGGCTTTCGGTTTTTGCCGGAGTTGGAGAAAGGACCAGGGAGGGAAATGACCTTCTGCGCGAAATGATCGAAGCAGGTGTTATTTCCTATGGAGAGGAATTTCTTCAGAACATGCTGTCGGGAGGCTGGGATCTTTCGAGTATTGACCATAAGGCACTTAAGGAGTCAAAGCTGGCCCTTGTTTTCGGTCAGATGAATGAACCTCCGGGTGCAAGAGCAAGAGTGGCACTATCAGGATTATCAGTTGCTGAACATTTCAGGGATGGTGATGGTAAAAGCGGAGGAAGGGATATCCTGTTTTTTATGGACAATGTTTTCCGTTTCACACAGGCAGGATCGGAAGTGTCGGCATTGCTTGGCCGTATGCCTTCTGCAGTAGGATATCAGCCTACTCTGGCTACTGAAATGGGTATAATGCAGGAAAGAATAACATCGACAAGACACGGCTCAATAACATCTGTTCAGGCTGTTTATGTACCGGCTGATGACCTTACCGACCCGGCACCGGCAACTACTTTCGCACATCTCGATGCCACAACGGTGCTCAGCCGTAAAATCTCAGAACTGGGTATTTACCCTGCAGTAGACCCTCTGGATTCAACTTCACGTATCCTTGCACCTGAGATCGTCGGTGAACCACATTACAGATGCGCACAGAAGGTAAAAGAACTCCTGCAGAGATATAATGAACTTCAGGATATTATTGCAATCCTCGGAATGGATGAACTTTCTGAAGAAGATAAACTGGTGGTTCACAGAGCCAGAAGGGTTCAGAGATTCCTTTCACAACCTTTCCATGTGGCCGAACAGTTTACCGGTACAAAGGGTGCGTTCGTTACAATTGAAGATACAATCAAAGGATTCAATATGATAATGGAAGGGAAAGTTGACCAGTATCCTGAATCTGCATTCATGCTTGTAGGTACAATTGAAGATGCTATAGCAAAAGGAGAAAAAATTCTCGCACAATCCAAATAATCGATATCAGGATGAAAGTAGAAATAATCACTCCTGACTATAAGGTATTTGAAGGTGATATTAAATCAATCAGGGTACCGGGCAAAAAAGGTTCTTTTCAGGTTCTGAAAGATCATGCCCCTATTATTTCAACCCTTGAGAACGGACCTGTCATAATAGCTGATATGGATGGCAGGGAAAGCGTTTTTGAGATAAACGGAGGAGTTATTGAGGTAAGGATGAATAAAATAATCGTCCTTGCCGAATCGGTGAAATAAAACAGCGGGAATGACACCTGATGAATTTCGTAAACATGCCCATGATCTGGTCGAATGGATGGCCGGCTATCTTGAAAATATAGAAAAATATCCGGTCAGGTCACAGGTAAAACCAGGAGAAATATTTGACATGCTGCCTCTTCAGCCTCCGTCAGCTCCGGAATCCTTTGATAAAATATTCAGTGATTTTCAGGAAATAATAATGCCGGGAATAACTCACTGGCAGAGCCCTAATTTCTTTGCATATTTCCCTGCCAACAGCAGCCCTCCTTCTGTTCTTGGTGAGATGATCACCGCTACTCTGGGTGCACAGTGCATGAACTGGGAAACATCTCCGGCAGCAGCAGAGCTTGAGGAAAAAATGATGATCTGGCTGCGGGATCTCATCGGCCTTCCGGATACTTTCGAGGGAGTCATACAGGACAGTGCTTCAACTGCCACACTTGCTGCAATAATTACAGCAAGAGAAAAATCAACTGATTTTGAAGTTAATAATAAAGGATTCAAAAATTCCCCCGTACTGAGAATATATTGTTCGGAACAGGCTCATTCTTCCGTCGAAAAAGCAGTAAAGATCAGCGGAATTGGGAAATCAAATCTTGTGAAGATCCCTGTAAGGGAGGATTTTTCAATGGATACCTCAGCTCTTGCAGGCGCAATATCTGATGATGTAAAAAAGGGTTACAAACCCTGCTGTGTTATAGCCACCACCGGAACCACCGGTACAACTGCCGTTGATCCGCTAAGGGAGACAGGTGAAATATGCAGCCGGAATAATATATGGCTGCATGTAGATGCCGCTATGGCCGGAACGGCCCTTATTTTGCCCGAATACCAATGGATGATAGATGGGAAAGAATATATCGACAGTATACTGTTCAATCCCCATAAATGGATGTTCACAAATTTTGATTGTACAGCGTTTTTCATAAAAGACGCCGGACAGCTTATAAGGACTTTTGAAATACTTCCGGAATATCTCAAAACCCGTACCAGAGGCCAGGTGAATGATTACCGCGACTGGGGAATTCCGCTGGGAAGACGCTTCAGGGCACTCAAACTATGGTGCGTGATGAGATCCTATGGTACTGAAGAACTGAAAAATAAAATACGTAACCATATCAGGTTTGCATCGGAACTGAAAAATCTGATCATTGCCGAAAATGACTTTGAATTAATGGCTCCGGTCGTAATAAATGTTGTTTGCTTCAGATATAAACCTTCCGGCCTCAGCGAGGAAGGACTCAACAAGATTAATGAACAGCTTAATCATACCCTTAATGATTCAGGTAAAATTTACCTCTCCCATACAACTGTAAACGGTAAATATACTCTCAGAATGGTTACGGGTCAGACAAATGTTACATTCCGTAATGTTTCAGATGCCTGGGTAACTATAAAGGAAATGGCAAGGGAAATCACAGCCTGATCCGGTTAAAGCCGGATCTTCCAATATTCATCCCGTAAATATCAATACTGAAAATTGCTTCAAGTACTGGCGATTCCAGGTCTTTTGACCATGCAGCCTGAATACCGGCAGATACCATGTACGGAATACGGAGGACATGAAAATCGGCTATCAGCTCACCTCCATAGGAGCTGAACGATTCGGCATATTTGTGAACATAGTCAACAGCCAGGCCTCCTGAAGGAAGAACCCTTAAATAATAATTATTCGTACCTCTTGCAAAGTCGTAAAACAATCCTGCTCTTAAGCGTTTAAGATATAACAGACTGCCTATGCTGATATCGGGATAGAACAGCGGCGCAATGTAATCACATGAAGCAAAGCTGATCTCTTCAGATATTATGTTCTTATATCCCCTCGGGAAATGAACCCTGTTGGGTCTCAGAAATTTGGCAGGTTTCTGAAATTCATTTTCATATCTGATCCTCAATACATTATTTGGAAAAATACCGGGAAAGAAAAAAGCGGTCTGTAATGTAGTCACAGGTCCGTAAAAATCCTTGTCCCACGGATATAATGAGAAATTCAGATCAACCACCTGTGCAAGCCTTGGATAGATATCCCGCATCGAAGAATTACGGGCATTGTAAAAATAAATCCTGCCTGTAAGCTGGGTTTGCCCGTAATCATATAACGAATCTTCTTTAACATAGATATAGTCATTCTGATATGCTGATGAAAACGATGGCTGAAGGAACTGGTGGAACTTACCTGTCGAAAAATGAAGGGGGAGTGATAATGTATTCGTAAAATATATTCCCTGATTAACAACTGACGGATCGGGATTACTGGTCGCTGTCTTAAGTATTGACGGATTGTGGCCATAATCAAGACGAGCCTCATAAACAGGATACCAGCCTTCCCATTTTATCTTTGAATGGAACTTATGCAGGTTTTCATAATATTCATATCCGACTGAAGTTGTAAAGGTGCTGAGCTGGTTCTGACTGAATAATGTAACACCCGGCCTGACCGAGAAAGGATCAGATTTGATCTCGTCAATATCTGCATAAAAAGGCATCCAGCTGTGAAAGCCAAATAGATGCTGCCATTTTTTATACCTTAGCGGTATATATTCTTTTTCAATTCCCTGATCATTGGTTCTTATTACAGGTGCATTGATCCCGTCTATAAGAAAAGCTGATTTAAGTGTTCCTGGTGAAATACTGGTTGCTTCCGGACTGATCTCTGCAGAACAGAGATTATGACCGGAAAATGAATAGTCACTGAAGATGATGTTCTTACCGTCCGGCAAAGGATCTATGGCACCGAAAGCGGTATTTGTGATCATTATATTCTTTTTATCCGGTGTAAGAACATATATATTTTCTGTACCCGAGGCTGAGCTTACGTAAAACAGTGAATCATTTCTGATCACTGCCGACTGATAATCGGTGGCGTTTTCAGGTATTATCTTATTCCATGTCATACCGGAAAGACTCAGCGAAATGATTCCTTCACCTTCTGACGTAAGGCTGATCATACTTATTTCAGTTCCGTTATATGACCATTTCGGGTTTTGAAGGTAAGCATTTCCCGGAACAGGAACGGATTTTATTATCCTTCCTGTTCCCGCATTTATAAGTATTAGATTGTTTTTATTGTCAATAGTATTCTCTGTGGCAGCAATTATCTTTCCGTCAGGTGAGATGGCTGCCGACATATATCTCGATTTCCAGGAAAGCTGTTTTACGACCCTGTTCCTTGTATCCATCAGCTTTATAACTGAATAGTTCCTGTTATCCCATCTCGGATCCGGCTGGTTTTCAACCCATACAAGTATTTTTTTTCCGCAGGAGATCACGTAAGGATACATATAGCCCGGTGACTGTATCTTTTTCTCTGAATTATCGGAAGTATTGATGATTACAATGGCAGGAGGATCTGTGAGTGATGTCCTGATAGCTGCATATGAATTCTCTGTGATCCTGACCGGACTGTAATAATTTATATAACGTTTTCCTTTCGGCGGATTTATGGTCTCGTATTTTATCGGCTTATTTGATTCATTTTCATTTTTCCATATCAGGGCAAGGGTATCGAAAGTTTCTTTCGCAAGCATTCTTTCTGTGTTTCCGGTGTTATGCCACAGGCTTAAGTTCAGGGGATCGGCGAGAAATGGAGCATTTGCAGTCAGTTTAAGCGCTTTGTTCCAGAGATCCGGATCATACCTGGATTTGGACCACGAAACAATCTGATATCCTGTCTGATAATGATCAGGCACGAAATGTTTATATGAACCGTTAAGCACTTTATCATATCTGTACATTTTTCCCTTCTCAAGCGTAATGGCTTTTATGTATTTCTGGAATGAAGGGCTGCGTCCTCTTCCTGACGGGGTAAATATTGATTCATTGAACACTGCGTCACCTTCGAGGAACCATTGAGGGACCAGTGCAGCCACAACACCGGGGAACTGCTGACCAAAGAGAAGCGACATTGCTCCGGAAAAACCATTATTGAGTGTTTCCATCTGGAACACATGAGTCAGCTCATGATAGGCAAGCTGCGTATTGTTGTCGAGAGGTATTGAATTCTGCTCGGGAGTAGGATAGATCTCCATTCTTTTCGGAGCCCATGCAACATATCCGTTTGATTGTGTCGTAAAATTATGAATTATGACGGGGATCCTGAATTTTCCCGGTGGATAAAATGAGCCCAGTTCAGAATAAGCTTTGTCAAGAGACCGGGCAAAAGCAATTCCTTCCTGACCATATCTTTCCGGGAAAATGATCTTAAACCGGTCGGTTTTTACCTGAAGCCATTTCAACCCGGCCGGATCCTGACCCGTATTGTAGTACTGGGCTGAGACCAGGATTGAAATCTGAAAAATTATAGCTGATATCAGTCCCCGTTTTAAAATCATCAGTTAAATATTGCTCAAAAATAACAAAATTAGTGAGTTGGTACCCGATACCTGTGATAAACAAAAAATTCAGTACTTTCGCCGGTATATCACTAAAACTGAATATATCAAAAATCAGACTGATGAAAAAGTATAACCTGATAAATAACATAAGCGGATGGGTGGTTTTCGCGGTTGCTGCTGTTACTTATCTTCTTACAATAGAACCAAC
>CAYQZL010000068.1:0-22186 GCA_964421975.1 uncultured Rikenellaceae bacterium | reverse complement strand
CGTTGGGCTCATAACCCAAAGGTCGGAGGTTCGAATCCTCCCTCCGCTACAAAGAAAAAGCCCTGTCGCGTTAGCGGCGGGGTTTTTTATTGAATGTCCGAAGAAAGCTCGCTTTCTGAAGGACATGAAAATAAAAAACACCGACAGCCGACGGAGGAGGCTGACAGGGCTTTTTCTTTGGGCTGTTACCCCCACGAGGATCACGCAAGTAATCCTCCCTCTTTTATGCCAGCATGATAATATGCAGAAAACATTAAAAAACACCGACAGCCGACGGAGGAGGCTGACAGGGATTTTTTTTGGGCATTAATTGGATTTCTCTATCCAGGATCTTATGGAATCAACCTCTATTTTGTGTCATACAAATCATAATACTAACCTCAGATCATACAGGAAAGAGAGAGATGGGAAACTGCACGATGCTGTTTATGAACGGAAGAGATGTATCTTGAATTTGTTAAAGATGTAAAGAGCCCTGGAATAGACGACCTCTTTTCGAAGAAGCAGATAATTATTAATAATCAGCAGCCATGTGAAAGTGCTTTACTGTTAAGGCTGTTAATTCGGGTTGACCAGAGAGTGTTTTTTCAGAGAAGACTCATCAGAGTGTAGTGCCGGCGGGCTAATGCCGGTTATACACAAATCAGGGTAGTCCTTTATCATTAATTCCGGTCAAGAATCCTTTGAAAATGATTTTCAAGATGTTCTCTCATTGCATTCCTGAATCGGGAACTATCTCCGGATTTTAATATTGCTACCAGACCTTTATGGGAAAAATACTTCGTTTTCCTGACAGGTTTGTTTACAAGACCACTGTCATAGACATATTTAAAAAGAGGAAGAAGAAGTGACTGAAACTTGCTCAGAGACTCATTACCTGACATTTTATAGAGCTTTCCGTGAAACCGGATTTCCTGTCTTATATCGAAGAGTATCAAATCGGATCTCTCAGGTTCAGATCTGACAATATCTTCCAGTTCTTTAATATCTGCATCTGTTTTCCTGTGAAATACCAGATCTGCCATACCTATTTCAACTACAAGCCTGAGTTCAAAAATATCCCTGAGGGTAGAATTATCAAGAATATTAGGGATCATCGATTTCTGGAGGACATAAAAAAAATTGGGACTTTTAATTATAGCCCCGCTATGTTTCTTAGTGTCAATAATATCCATTGTTCTCAGCCTGGTCAGAGACTCTCTGATAACCGTCCTGCTGACTCCCATTGCCTCAGCAAGGTCAGTCTCCCTGGGTATTGAATCGCCCGGTTTAAGATTTCTGGTTGCAAACAGATCTATGAGTTTCAGTTCAACTTTTTCAACGAGACTCCTGTTATCAACCACAGTAATGAAATCTGTAAGATTATCTTTTTTCATATCATAGGTTTACTTAATCATTCCCAAAGGTCAGGATTCATTAATATGCCTGGTTTATTATCGTTTAAATACAATATAAGGACATGAAACAGTTGCGAGGTATACAGCATACTGAGGGGAGTTTGTATTATAACACTCCCATGGCGCACCGAATTTGGGACCTTTCCTGAAATCACCGGTCCTGAGATCGTCAATATACTCTTTGGCAAGTTTTTGTGCGGCCGCTAAATCAACCTTTGAGATCGCATAACAAACCCAACCTGTAGGAGTTCCCCAGTATCCTCCATTCTGATAGCTTCCTTTTTCGGCAAGGCTTGACTCCCATACTGTGGTATTGCTGAAATCATCGCTGGTGAGAACGTGACGTATATTCCCATTTCTGGCAAGTGTTCCGTTTATATAGGAATCTCTCAGGAACTTACTGGTTTTTTTCAGACTGTCGCCTTCAAGAATAGCATAGTAAACAGCCAGTGCCGTACTCCAGACATCCGGTTGTCCGCTTTTTCCTGTAGAAGCCAGGAGCATCCCTCTGTCATCCAGGAAGACATGGGGTATTTCTTTTTTCAGACGCTCAGCGATATCAATATAGGTGATACTTTTATCCTTTCTCTCAAGTAAATCAAATATTTCTGAAAGTTCAAGTGAGGCCCTGTACTTGAGCAATGATGGAAAACAGAGATTGCCTGTCATATAAATTACATCTCTGAAGCCAAAGTCAACACCTCTGAATTCATCGGTTGTATAAACCAGAACACCGTCCTGTTGTGAGGGTGGCATATTGTACGCCATTTCCAGGCGATCAATCAATCTTACTCCATTGATCTCGTTTTGCAGGATGTCTGAAGATCCTGTACTTTTAACGTAATAGTAAGCCATGTGTATGAAAAAATACTGATCACAATAAGGGGGTACCATCCCCCATTTTTTACCTCCCTGCTCGTAATAGTCTAAGGTTCCGGGAAAATAGACCGGTTTCCCGTCATCAATTCTTATGTGATCTGCAATTGCTCCTGACGGTATCATGCTGCCTGTTCTGGTTATCCATGTCCGGTCACATTGTGTTGAAGCGGTCAGCATTAGCATATGTTTTTGTTCATCAGGGGTTACAAATCCGCATTCAAGGGACATAGCGTAATCGCGGATCCAGAATGAGGGATAAGTTTTACGTCCTCCGGGTCTTATAAGTATTCCTCCGGTTGAATTACCCCCAAAATCAGGAGAGATACTTTGTCCGGGGAAAATCCGGGAACTATCCAGAACAGACCTTGTTAAGCCCTTCAGGTATTCCAGATCGTCTTTTGAAAGAATGCTTTGCTCCTTAGTACTTGTTTGCCCGCTCAGAGCATTGACGAACAAAGTGACCAGAAGAATTGATGTTTTCAGTTTTTTCATAATCTTATTGTGACTTTATTTCTATAATTCCGGGATAATAATTTAAAAAATTATCATAAAGAGTTATAATAAGTTGTTGCTGGCCGGTTGATTACGGTTTAACAGGTAGATAATTCCTCTATAGGCTAATTAAGGTTATATTATTGTTATTCAAATGATTATATCAACAATATATGGTAGGGATGCCCTTAGTATTTACCATACTCAAAGCCGGACCTGTACATCGTTATTATGTTTTCGACAGGTACATCATCCTGAAGTACAGGATGTCCTGGGGCAAAGATATAACCGCCTCCGCTTTTCATTCCTTCGATAATTCTTTTGCATTCGTTGCGAACCTGTTCTATGGTTCCGTTTGGCAGAATATTTTGAGCGCTTATTCCTCCGCGAAGACAAATCTCCCGGCCATACTTCTGCTTTATGTGCAATGGATTCATGCATTCGGGCTGAACAGGATCAAGAATATCTACACCAAGTTCAATAAGTCGCGGGATCAGAACTTCAACGTTGCCGCATGTGTGCAGGAGGAATTTCATATTATTTGAATGGGCAAGATCGATCATTTTCTTTAATCTGGGTACCACGTACTCTTCAAACAAACCGGGGCTTATTAAAATAGTGTTCTGCATGCCGAAATCATCTGCCAGGGCAAATATGTCAATAAGATCACCTGCCTGGTCGAACATTCTTCTGTAATACTCATAATAAAAATTAAAAACCTTGTCAAAAAGAAAATTTGCGATATCAGGATCCATCATCATGTCGATCATCAGCTTATCAGTTCCTCTGACATAAGTAATATGCTGAAATACGGATCCGCCTGTTGCGATTATAGAAAAATCCTGCCATTCTTCGATTTTACTTCTTATACCGGAAAAATCAAACCAGCCATTTTCAGGCCATTTATATTCGCTGACTTCCCTGGGATCGTTTACATCGGCAAGCGGGGCAGGTGCAAAATCGGTGGTCCAGCCTGAAATTGTCTTGTTTTCATGTTCTCTTACACCCCAAAAGCTGTTAATTGCTCCTCCCCAGCCAGGAGGAAAAAACTCGCTCTCAGGTCCGATATATCCTGGAACAATTCCAGTATGAAGATCTATCCCGCGGAGGTCGTAAAAATCTATATTCATGGCATTCAGCAGCTCCCTGTCGGTGCTTACTCCAAGGGCTTTCTTAAGCTTTGCTACCACCCATCTTGTAGCGTTAAGATGCATGGGAACCCGGTCCGGTTCCTGGTGTAAACTGGCAATTTTTGCCCTCTCTTTAGAATTCATTGAAGATCTCTATCAATTTGTGAAAAATTAATTAAAATAAACCAGATTATTCTTGATTCCCAGACAAAACTCTGTCTGTATTATGTAGTACATATAGCAAATATAGGAATATTTTAAAAAATGACCATAGATGTATTATGTAATACATATTATTATATATTTGTTTTTTGACCTTAACCAGCATGGGTGGCCTGGCTGACGGTAAAACAATGTTCAGTCATGATCATGGGAAAACCTGACAGGTCAGTGATGCAATAATGACAGGTACGGGTGAAGGAACACTGGCAGAACTCTCTATATGAATTTAAAGAATAAAAGCTGGTATCCATGGCTTATTGTTGCCCTTCTCTGGGTAGTTGCGATGCTCAATTATCTCGACCGGCAGATGCTTTCGACAATGAAATCTGCCATTATGGTGGATATCCATGAGCTGGAGAAAGCTGAGAATTTCGGGCGGCTTATGGCGGTATTCCTGTGGATATACGGACTTATGTCGCCGGTGGCTGGTCTGATCGCCGACAGGATAAGCAGAAAATGGATAATAGCGGGAAGTCTTTTTATCTGGTCGTCGGTTACAATGGCAATGGGTTTTGCCACAACATTCGGCCAGCTGTATGTTCTGAGAGCCATAATGGGGATAAGCGAAGCGCTTTACATTCCGGCAGGACTGGCACTTATAGCCGATTATCACAGGGGCAACACACGATCTCTTGCGGTAGGGATCCATATTACAGGGATATATTTCGGTCAGGCGGTGGGTGGATTCGGTGCGACAATTGCCCACACCTGGAGCTGGCAGACAGCTTTCCTCAGCTTTGGCATTGCAGGTGTCATTTACTCAATAATTCTTATTCCTCTTTTGCGGGAAAACAGGCCTGAAAAAGCTTCTGAAACAATTGTCATATCTGAGAGGAAGGGATTTTCTTCAATAAAATACAGCCTCTCCATGCTCCTGGGAACTGTAAGTTTCTGGGTTATCCTCTATTACTTCTCGGCCCCGAGTTTCCCCGGATGGGCTGTCAAAAACTGGCTCCCGACATTATTTTCGGAAACACTTAATATTGAGATGTCTAAGGCTGGCCCGCTGAGTACAATCATTATTTCAGCATCACAATTCTGTGGAGTTATCGCCGGAGGGATACTGGCCGATCGCTGGATAATGCGTAATCTTAGAGGGAGAATCTTTACGGGAGCCATCGGTCTTACACTTGCGGTACCAGCACTCCTGCTCCTGGGATTGGGCGACGGCTTGTTAATGATAGTGCTCGGTGGTATAATCTTTGGAATCGGCTTCGGAATGTTTGATGCTAATAATATGCCAATACTCTGTCAGTTTGTTACATCACGTCACAGGGCAGCAGGTTATGGTCTTATGAATATGACCGGTGTCTTTGCCGGTGCTCTGATTACCGGCTGGCTCGGAAAATCAACCGATGCGGGCAACCTGGGCAGGGATATGGCGATGCTTGCAGTTCCGGTTGTTATTGCAGTTGTTCTGCTGCTCACTACCCTTAAACCATCATTTGCCGACAAAACTGAAGAGTGAGTTTTACCCGGCCCGGAAAAATGACTTCCCCGGTACAGAAGCTGACTGATCCTGATCAGACCTGATCAGGCATATTAAATGGTTTCCTGCCTCCTCCGGGACGTGAAAGATAATTATTTGCATCGTCATCATTCACGTATTTCTCGGTTTTGCCGTCAAATATCAGCTTTCTCCCGGTTAGATATGCGGTATTTCCTATGTGCATCATAGCAGTTGAAATATGACCCTGCTCTATTTCTGCTATCAGGTCTTTACTGCTACGGCTTTTCACACAATCAACAAAATTCTGGAAGTGAAAATCAATTCCGGCTCTGGCTATTTCATCTCTCCTGGGATCAGGATCAAGGTCGGACTGACTTACCCTTATACTGGGTTCATTCGTCCTGTCCTGCTGACGTCCCGTTGAAAAAGCGGCGGTTCCTGTCTGTCCCGCAACCGCTGCAGGCCTGCTTTCACTGAGAAATACCAGGAAACTATCTCCCGATACATATGCATATCCTTTTGTTCCGAGCCATAGATTACCCCATGGTTCATTTGGTGTTGGCAGACTCCTTACTTCCAGTTCAATGACTGCTCCGTTTGCATATTCAAAAGTTGCAACCTGGAAGTTCGGAACGTCCTGGTCCGATTCTTCCTTATATGCGTAAAAACCCCCGCAGCATGCTGCTTTTACCGGATGTTCATCGATACTCATACCCAGTCTCAGCAGGTCAATGCCGTGTGTGCCGTTATTCCCGAATTCGCTTGTACTCGTATCCCAGTACCAGTGCCAGTTATACAGGAAATGATTTTCATTGAAAGGGATCATTGGTGCTGGTCCCCTGTAAAGATCCCAGTTAACCCCTTTGGGAACAGGTCCGTCAGGTTTTCTTCCAATACTTGGCCTGGAACGGAATACCGTTGCCCTTCCCATATAGACATCTCCTATAATCCCTTCGCGAAGCATCTGAACAGCTTTCTGATTGATCCTGCTTGCTCTTCTCTGTGTTCCGGCCTGTACTATCCTGTTGTATTTTCTTGCTGCCCGGACCATCTTTCTGCCTTCATCAATATTATAGGCAACCGGCTTTTCTACATATACATCCTTACCTGCCTGACATGAATTTACTGTCATTATCGCATGCCAGTAATCCGGCGTGGCTATTGAAATAATGTCCAGGTCCTTATCTTCAAGCATTTTGCGATAATCAATATAAGTAGCAGGTTTCGCACCACCAAGTTTTTCAATGTCGCCCACAGCTTTCGGGAACAGGTATTCAACACAATCACAAATTGCCGTTACCCTTGTCTCTTTTATCTTTGTGAAATTCGCGGTATGCCCTGAACCTCCGTAAAAGCCACCTCTGTCATTTATCCCTATGACTCCTACATTCAGGATATCACTGGGCTGTATTTTTGCATAGTCTTTAATAAATGCGGGTGCACCAAATGCAATGCCTGCTGATGCCATCGCGGACTTTTTGATGAATGTACGTCGTTTTTCGGTTGCCATTATAGTTCCTCCTGATTTTTAATTATTTATTTAGATTTTTTGACCGAATTATCCTGCTAAAAATAATAAATAGATTTAATAAATACACTTTCCGGATTATTATTAATCAGGGATTATTATTGAAATTAACCATTTTACACCAATCCTGATCAGTGTCATAAACAAATACTGCCGGTTTTTCTAATTTTGCGAATTATAATAACTGTCTTTACAGACAATAACCTCAGATAATGGAGTGGCTGACATCATTATTGTTCAACGACGGTATAGCACATATAATTCTGCTTTATTCTCTGGCGATTTCAACAGGTGTGCTTCTGGGAAAAATCAGGTTCTCCGGCATATCGCTGGGACCTACATTTGTTCTCTTCACAGGGTTGATAATAGGCCATCTGGGATTTACAGTCGACAGGGAAGTTGCAGATTTTATCCGTGAATTCGGCCTTATTCTTTTTATCTACTCTATAGGATTACAGGTCGGTCCCGGTTTTTTCTCTTCCTTTAAAAAAGGAGGAATGCAGATGAATCTCATGGCAGCAGGCATTGTTTTGCTGGGCGCCGGGGTAACCATTGCATTTTATTACATACTTGGAGGCAGGGTATCAATGTCCATGCTTGTAGGGATCATGTCAGGGGCAGTTACCAATACCCCCGGACTTGGTGCTGCACAGGAGGCTCTCCGTCAGGCGTATGAAGCAGGGCAGATCAGCGAAATACCACAGATAGCTCTTGGATACGCAGCAGCTTATCCGCTGGGTGTTGTCGGGATAATTATGTCGATAATCCTGGTGAGAGTGTTCTTCCGGATCAATCTTGAAAATGAGGAAAGGAAACTTGAAGCGGAAAGAGAATCAGCTTATGACAAGCTGGAAATATTCACACTCAGGCTGACGAATAAAGCCCTCAGCAGCCGGGAACTACATGATATCAAGAAGCTGATAGGAAGGAAATTCGTCGTATCCCGCCTGATGCGTAATAAAGAGTTTTCTGTTCCCAAAACGAACACAGTCTTACTTGAGGGCGATCTCTTACTGGTCGTTGCCGGCACCGCTGATGTGGAACCAATAACAGCTTTTATCGGCGAAGCAGCCGAAACAGACTGGAAAGTCTCAGAACCTGCCCTGGAATCCCGGCGTATAGTATTGACAAGAAGTGAAATAAACGGCAAAACACTCGGATCGCTCAGGCTGCGTACAATTTATGGTGTAAATGTCACCAGGGTTAACCGTTCCGGTGTCGATCTGCTTGGCTCTGCCAACCTAGTACTTCAGGTCGGAGATGCGGTTACAGTGGTCGGGGAAGTTGCATCAATTGAGAAAGTGGAACAATTTCTTGGTAATACTTTAAAACGGTTGAATGAACCTCATATCTTCACCATTTTCATCGGCATTTTCTTTGGGATCATATTCGGAAGTATTCCGTTCTTTATTCCCGGAATACCGATGCCTGTCAAACTCGGACTTGCAGGAGGACCATTGATAATATCAATCATTATAGGACGCTTTGGATATAAATTCAGACTGGTTACCTATACCACTCAAAGTGCTAATTTGATGCTTCGTGAGATTGGTATAACTTTATTCCTTGCAAGCGTTGGTATTACCTCTGGCGGCCAGTTTGCAGAATCTGTGTTTTCAATAGACGGACTGATCTGGGTCGGAGCAGGTTTTTTAATAACCACCATCCCCCTGTTAATAATGGGATTTATAAACAGGAAATTTGTCAGGCTTAATTATTTCTCGCTGGCAGGACTTTTTGCCGGCAGTACAACAGATCCGCCGGCACTGTCATATTCAGGTTCAATTGCAAACAATGATGAACCAGCAGTATCTTATTCAACTGTTTATCCCTTAACTATGTTCCTCCGTGTTTTTCTGGCACAGATACTAATACTTTCATTCCTGTAATAATCTGATGACCAGCCCTCCATATCCCGGAACAGGGGAATGTAAACGATAGTGGTTCATTTAGATAATACGGCGCCGGTGGCTGTGGCATATTCATCAGACGCGGAAAATTCAAAGTCAATATTATACATATTACCATGGGAGAATAAATTCACTCTGAATCTCTCATGCAGCGAACACTAAATACAAAGCGAATTGGATTTTATAAGTGATTCTATTTCCTGTTTTCAGGGCCATTGACAATACAGAACAGATTCTTAAACCCTCTCAGATATATCCTGCCATTGCTGATGGCCGGTGACGCGAACATCCCTTCGCCAATGGAATTCTTTGAAATATAGTCGAATTTCGGACCAGGTTTAATAACTGTTATTACTCCTTTATCATTAGGCATATAAATAAGTCCGTCTGCAAGAACCGGGGACGGATATTGCAATCCAAGGTTTTCGATCCAGAGGGTATTGCCTGTGGCAATTTCAATGCAATGTACCTGTCCGGTGGTCATTGTTGTAAAAAGATAATCATCCGTACAGACAGGTGACGGAACATAGTAAGCGCCCTTTCGTGTCTGCCATAAAACATGACTTTTGGTTACATCGCCCCTTCCATCAGGTTTTACAGCGACAAGAATACGGACAGGCCAGGCGCTGCTGACAAGGACAAGACCTGATTTCTCATTATACACAGGGCTGGAACAGAAATCCTCGGAGGGACCACCGGCAAACCAGTATTTAGTACCATCATCCGGATTATAGGAAGCGATCTCCCTGTTGCCACAGAATATCATCTGGATCTTCCCGGCTATATTTCTGATAATAGGGGTGCTGAAACTGTGAGAAGGATTTGGATGAGGTACTTTCCATAAGATTTTCCCGGTAGCCCGGTCAAGGGCTGCAACAAATGATCCTTCCTGGCTGTCGCCGTTAATGATCACCTTATCTTTATATATTACAGGAGAACAACTGTATCCGTGCGGGCTCTGAAATGTTCCCGGCCGTTGCAGCCATACCTGCCTGCCGGAGAAATCATATGCAGCAACTACAATATCCTGCTGATCCAGAAATGAAACATATACCCTGGTACCATCAGTCGCCGGGGTCCCTGATGCAAAACTGTTATTGTCGTGTTTCTTTTCGAAAGGTGTTTTCAGAACAGTAGTCTTCCATAACAAATTGCCGTTCCTGCAATCATAACATAACAATATCTTTTCCTGCGTTGCCTGTACTGCCGTCACAAGAAAAAGTCTGTCTTCCCAAATTACCGGAGAGGAATAGCCGGTACCCGGAACAGGTACTTTCCAAAGCACATTGGTTACCGAATCCCATCTGACCGGCAGGCTGGTTTCAGAACTGGTGCCGTCGCCATTCGGGCCACGCCAGCATGGCCAGTTCTGTGCCTTTATGACTAATGATGAATTCAGAAAAAGTAATGAGAAAATAATGCTTAAGTACCTTAGATTTGTCATAGTCCGGATAATAATACTGAATGAAAAATAAAATTTAATATTCTGCTGCAATATACTGGAGTTTCTGAGATAACCTTTTAAGGACGTATCCATACTTTTTCAATTTCAGCAAAATATAATTTATGAAGTCCTCCCTTATTTGAATAATGAGTCTTAAATGGTCCGGCATCAAGGAATTCCTCCTCTTTAAGCATAGTTGCATAAAGCTTGCGGCATTCCATAATCAGCCTGGCTTCTTTGAAAGCAGGATATCCTGATTCAGTAAAATGTGAAGTCAATCCCGCCTTAGCTATTTTATCACAATCCCTTCCGCTCTTTGTCCCGCAAATATTAAGGGCATCGCGGTAAGTTTCATCATAAAATGTAAGTGTGAATCCCTGTGAATCCTCTATGAATCCGAAAGTATATCTTTCCGGACGTACAAAAACAAAAGCTACAGCCTTGTTCCAAAGGTGTCCCATCCCACCCCAGTTAGCTGTCATAGTGTTATATTTCTTTCTGCTTCCGGCAGTCACGAGCATCCAGCCGGATGCTATCAGATCGATCAGATTCCCTTCAATCTCTGAAGGTTTTATCATTTGATACCCTTCTCTTTTCATCTATATTCAGTTTATATTCATTTTATATTCACTCATTTCAGGTATTGAGGCAACCTTAATTCAGCTTAGAGATGCCAGAAAATGAAGATCATTACCTTCTATGATGCCCTGATTTTCAAAGCGATTTGTATTAACAAACCTTGTTGCCGGCACTATAGATTTAAGTCCGGCTTCAGCACGCGATGCCCTTGCCTTGTCGGTATATGTTTTAAACCTCTGACGGATTGCGGGCGAACGTAAACTGTTGACTGTAAAAATTGAAATAATCCCGGCTACATAATTCAAATCTGGCTTAATATCTATCTGGACACAGCCGGCGTCGGATATGCAGGCGGAGTTACTTTTACTTTGTCCTGCTGATCCAGCAATTTCAATGCTTCCCTGACAGCACGTTCCAGCTGAGGATCGATACCTTTCGAAAGAGAAGCTGCATCCTGTCGTACTTCAATATCCGGAGCAATTCCTTCATTTTCAGCGATCCATTTATTACTTACCGGATCAAAAACCGCATTATCAGGAGCAGTGATTGATCCGCCATCCACCAGGGGATAGTGTACAGATGATTTAACAAGGCCTCCCCAGGTACGGGTCCCGATCAGAGGTCCGATCTTCTGCTGGCGGAACACCCATGGAAAGAAATCACCTCCCGAGCCTGACATTTCATTTATAAGAAGCACCTTTGGCCCCAGTATACCAGCCGGTAACCGGAAAGGTGTTCCTCCGGGTGCCTCATTCGTTATCGCTGCTCTAAGTCTGCGGTTCATCAGATCAACCATATAGTCATCAAGAAGTCCTCCCCCGTTGAAACGTTCATCAATTACAGCTCCTTCCTTATCCTGTTGTGCAAAGAAATAGCGGTTGAATGAAACGAATCCGCCACTTCCTGTATTTGGCACCCATACATAAGCCAGGCGGCCGTTTGATAATTTATCTACCAGTCTCCTGTTGTCCTCCACCCACGCTCTTATCCGTAAATTGGTTTCACTGCCAACAGGTTTGACAACTTCCTGCCATGATCCCGTATAATCAGGCGTCCGGTTGATATGAATTGTGGTCTGTACATCAAGTGTTCCGTCAAGATAGCGGTAAGGATCATCTGCATCGGTCAGTTCTCTACCATTGATCCCCACCAGATACCATCCTTCCTGAACCTTTATACCCGGTCTGTCAAGCGGACCTGACAGTTCGGGATTCCAGCTTTCGGTGGTATAAATACGTTTTATTTTCCATCTCCCGCTTTCCGCTACCAGATCTGCCCCCAGCAATCCCATTGCAGATCTCTCAACCTGGGGGAAATCTCCTCCTCCAACAAAACTGTGACCTACCGATAATTCACCGTTCAACTGATCAAGAACATAGGTAAGATCCGTTCGATGCCTGATATAAGGTACCAGCGGAGAATATTTTTTATAAACTTCATCCCAGTTCCGGCCATGCATACCAGGATCATAGAAATAATCCCTCTCATAACGCCAGGCTTCCTCAAATATCTGTTTCCATTCTTCTGATCTGTCGAGCAATGTTTTCAGAGATATTCTGACTGATTTACCATCAGCCCCGGTAGCCGAAGCAGTATTCATTATCTTCCAGTCGCTTCCAATCTTTGCCAGGATCTTGTTGCCGTCGCCTGAAACAGAGACCTGGGTAACGCCACTTGCATATTCCTTTGCTTCCCGCTTTTCCAGTGTATATTTCTGAATTACAAAACCGGTAACATCTGCTTTCTGCTGGCCAATGAACAATGTTCCTGCCGGACCGGCTAATAACATACGGTAATTACCTCTGGTCAATGGCATTGATATGATCCTGCGTTCAATATTCTCCAAATCAATAACCACGGTAACCGGTGTCCCGGCGTTTGTTTTAGTAGTGTCTTTCGACTCATTTTTTTCCTGTAACTTCTTTCCGCCTGTTTTTTTGACAACAGTCTCTTGCTTTTTTTCTGCAGTTACACTCTCCTCATCACTTTTGGGTTTAAAGGGTGAAGGATCATCTTTTCTCAGATTTATTATATAAACCCCGTAGGTCGGATCCGATGTAATTGAACTGGTATTTGCCCAACCCGAGCCCAGAGCCAGATTGGTACTGGCCAGAAAATAAAGATGATGCCCGTCTCTGTCCCATGCAGGTGAAAAAGAATCGGCAAAGATATTCGTAATAGTAAAAATGCTGTCACTTTTTACAGACCAGATCCTGATCTGCCTGAAATTATTTGACCCTGTTTTTGTATACGCAAGCCATCCGGAATCATGCGACCACACAGGTCCCATATCTCCCCTTTCTGTATTGGCTCCGGCTGTATCAACTGTACTGACAGTGCCTTTTACTACATCCACAATTCTCAGTCTGACCTTATCATCGACAAAGGCAATAAATTTTCCGTCGGGGGACCATGCTGGTTCCCATGCCATTTTTGATTCACCTGTTGCTTTGGTTCTGGGTTTGGAAAGACCATCCTGTGAAGCAATAAATAAATCATATCCCTTTCCGCCAGCATCCGAGAACCATGCTATTTCATTACCTTTAGGAGACCATATGGGAGCATGATCGGCTGATCCTGATGTCTGAGTCATATTTCTTGCATCTCCGTTTTCTGCAGGAATGGTAAATATTTCACCGCGCGCTTCCACTAAAATCCTTTTCCCGGTCGGAGAAAGAGAAACAGAAGTTATTCTTCCGCTAATATCTTCCCATTTAGATTCTGCCCAGGGAAAATCACCCTTTACTGTAATATTTAATTGTCGTGATTCATCCTTTGTAATATCAAGAACATGAAGATAACCGTCATGTTCATAAACAAGATTGTTTCCCGACCCTTCCAGCCATTTAACATCTGTTCCGGAAAAGTTCGTGATCTGTTTTAACTCTCCTGATCCCGGAGAGTATGACCATATATTAGAAGTCCTGTCACGGTCAGATAAAAAGTATATATCATCTTTCAACCATAAAGGTTGTATATCAATAGTTGATTCACAGGGTAAAAGGACCTCACTCTGGTCTGTCAGATTAAGAATTATCAGTGGAGTATTCTGTCCGCCACGGTAATTACGCCATTCTCTGTCCCATCGGGTAACCCTGTCAATAACTATCCGGGCGCCGTCGGGAGAAAATGATCCGTCAACAGCCCATTGATCTGTCAGTATTTTTGATGGCCCTCCCTCAGGAGATACCATCCATAATCTTGCATATGACGTGGGTGCAACATCTCTTGCTGATGCATAAATTATATGACTGCCATCAGGCGTCCAGCCACATACTACGGCTCCTGCCGGATGCCATGTGAGTCTTTCCGGAGTACCTCCTTCCGAGGAAACAAGGTAGACGGCATTATTGCCCGAACGGTTGGAACTAAATGCTATCCATTTCCCGTCAGGCGAAAACTGTGGATTGCTTTCAACAGCCTGAGTACTTGTAATCCTAAGTAGATTCTGATTCCCGAAATCAGTTACCCATATATCGCCACCATAGGTAAACGCTACCTGTGATGAACTGATTGAAGGCTGCCGTAACAACCTTGTTCCCTGTGAATAAGCGATGTTACAAAAGACAAGGGAACAAAGCATGAATATTGCACGGAGATATTTACCGGTATCAGAATACCGGAAAGCGTGAAAATTCCATTCGTGCCAATTCTTTCTAAACATTCTGTCCATTTAACGATTTATTTAAAGATTTTTTGAATATTTCCTGAACGATTCTTCGTCCGGCTCAACACTCCATCCCGAAATAATTCCTCCGTAGAAGTAGAAAGTTACATTAAAGTTTACCTTGGTTTTATTTTCAGTTACTTTATAACATTTGGTAACTCCATATTCATCAACCAGTTTGAATTCACTCAGTTCAGGACTCATCTGTTCACTGTCTTTAATGAACTGATCAGCAAGAGCTTTTGCCACCGGCATAAGTTCCTGATTTCTCCTCACCGGAGTATTGAGACGGTTTAAATATTCCTCAGCTGCTGTACCCTGTAATGCATTCTTTGATACTGATTCGACAGTAGCCATATCAATATTCTTTAGTTCAGGCAATACGGCAGCTTTTGCCCTGCTGAGAGCGGTCAGTATATGAAGCCTCACTCCGTTCATTATACCGGCATTCTGAAAAGGATCTGTATTTACAACTCCGGTAACCACGGGAACAGGATTTTGCTTTGCTTCTGCACGTGCGGTCCTTGCACTGTCTGTATAAGCTTTAAACCTTGCACGTATTTCCGGTGAACGAAGACCTCCGATAGTAAATATTGAAATGCCTTCTGCCCCGTTATTCAGAGCCGCATCCATGCATTTGAACATCAGCGGGCCGTTGGATGCTGTCATCCCGCAATAAAGTGTGGTCATTGGATTCTTATCCCGTACATTTTCAATTGTACAATCAGAAATAAAGCTTACATCTCCGGTATAGTAATTATGATATACCATTGGGAAGACTATATCGAGATCCCACTTACCCCAGTCCTGGCGAACCATCTGACGCGACATTGCGGGAGTGGGGAAAGGTGATGCTCCCATTACCTTATCATACGAATGAACCACTTCTGCTATTTCATTAGCGACCTCTGTTATCTGATCACACCTGAACTGAAGCCATTTTCCGTCAGTTGAAGGATCTTCCTGGTCACGAGGATCATATCCATATTTTTCCATGAACATTTTTATCATTGCCGGATGATAGCCATAATCGAATTCCGGATACTCCTTATCCTGCACAATATTATACCTTGACCAGAGGGTGGTAGGAAGAATAACATCTACAAAACGGTGATAGTCAATAGCAATCCCGTTCAAACCCTCAACTTCACAATATGCCCTTACCTTGTTAATAATATGTTCCCGCACTTCGGGAAGTGCCGGACACATGAACTTATAATGATCAACATAAGCTTTTGTATCAGCCAGACTCTCCCCTTTTCTGTTCACACTCAGCCATTCCGGATGCTCACTGACTATTTTAGCCCTGTCATGCTCCAGATTAAGTGTCCACAGCCAGGCATATACCTCAATTCCATATTTACCGGCAACAGGAATAGCTTTACGATAATCGTCAGGCGTTGGTGCATTCAGCATAACGCCATCGAGTCCGGTTTCTTTCATAATGGCGCAAATCGAGTCGAAATTCATTCCCGGCCTGTAATCCAGCCAGGTCCAGAACATAGGATATTCTGAAGGTTTTTCAGCCTTTTTCTCAGAACAGCCTGATATTAAAGTCACAACAATAAAAAGCAAAATTAAGATTGAGTTTTTCATATGTCAGTTAATCTGTTTAATTATTAAATGTTCATAAATTATTATATCCCTTTATGTCCCTGGTGTTAACTTCGCAATCTTTGTGATTTTATTAAATTTTATGTTTAACCACAAAGAGCACTAAGTTCACGCGAAGAGCACAAAGGTCGTTATTAAATAAAGTAAAGTCAGTTTTATTTATTGGCTATTCTTAATTATGTCTTTGAAACCCTGAAACTTTGAAACTCTGAAACCCTGAAACCCTGAAACTCTGAAACCCTGAAACTCTGAAACTCTGAAACTCTGAAACTCTGAAACTCTGAAACCCTGAAACCCTGAAACCCTGAAACTCTGAAACCCTGAAACAATTACTTATACGCCACTTCCACAAAAGCTTTATACTTTGATAGTATAACTGCTCTCCTGGGCTTCAGGGTTTGTGACAGCATCCCGTTTTCGACCGACCATATATCGGATGTATAAAAGCTCTTTTTGATCATTTCATAGTCAGAAAGGATTTTATTGATCTTCGCCACTTCCTTGTTCAGGATCGTAACGACTTCCTTACTGTCAATCAGTTTTTCATCACTTTCTCCGATGTTTACATTATTTCTTGTACACCATTCACGAACCTCTTTCATGTTCGGGATTATTATTGCTGAAGCAAATTTCTGGTGTTCACCGAAAACAATACAATTATCAATAAAGGAAGATTCCCGCAGTTTGTTTTCAATCATCTGCGGAGCTATATATTTTCCTGATGAAAGCTTGAATATTTCTTTCTTACGGTCGGTTATCATCAGGTATTTTCCGTCCTGCAGGTAACCGATATCACCTGTGTGGAGCCATCCTTCCTCATCAATTATTTCGTGTGTTGCCTTTTCATCCTTGTAGTAACCCTTCATTACATGTTGTCCGCGGACCAGTATTTCACCATCATCGGCAATCTTCAGTTCTGTATTGTCAAGAGGAGTGCCATTAGTACCGAGAACATTATTGGCAGGAGGATTTACAGATATTACCGGAGATGTTTCGGTCATTCCGTAACCCTGGTAAAGATGAAGTTTTGCAGCGGTAAATAAACGTATTATATTAGGTCGTATTGCAGCTCCTCCGGTTACAACCCACATTTCGTGTCCACCCAGATTATCGCGCCATTTGCTGTAAACGAGCCGGTCTGCCATCTGATGTTTTAAACGATAAAAGTAACCTTTTCTTTTATTGTCATAATTGTTGGCGAAATGCCATGCCCACCTGTAAATGATCTTTTTAATTCCGCTCAGGTTTTTTCCCGCCTCTTCCAGTTTTGAATACATCATCTCAAGAACTCTTGGCACGGCACAAAATCCGTCACCATGAAAGCTTGCCAGATCTCTTGCAATCGTTGACAGGTTCTCCGCATAATAAATGCTGATACCAAGCTGCTGAAATTCATAGTTCATAGTTCTTTCATAAGCATGGCAGAGAGGAAGAAAGCTGAGCATCTTATGTTGCGGGCCGGCTGTCTGCCTTATGGCATGGCCGTAGGAATCAAATGTAAGATTCCTGTGAGTAAGCATGACACCCTTAGATTCACCGGTCGTCCCTGAGGTATATATGATGGTAGCAACATCATCAGGCGATACTTCCTTCTTGTTACGCATAATTAAAGGATCGTTTTTCACCCGGCTCTGTTTCCCCAGTTCAATTAAATCCCCGAAGCAGAATCCTGAATCGCAGTTGTCTATTGTCATAACTTCTGCATTATGATCCATCCTGGCTATTATGGGGGCCAGCTTATTAATCAGTGATTTTCCGCCGAGAATAATAAGCTTTGCATCGCTATGATTGAAAACATGCAGGAATTCTCCTTCACTCAAAGTAGAATATACCGGTACAAAGATAAGCCGGGCAAGAGTACAGCCCATATCGAGAAAATTCCATTCCGGACGGTTATTACAGATCACTATAACCTTGTCTTCCGGTTTGTATCCCTTTTCAATCAGTCCGCTTGCTACATTCCACGATGCTTCAATATACTCATCAACACTGACCTTTATCCACTTCCCGTCAGAATATTTTGCAAAAATGTCGTCCTTGGGAAATCTGGTCTTCAGAATATCAAGATAATCAAAGGTTCGTGCAGGTATCATGGCCGGATTATGAAAATGTAAAAATAAGTAATTTTCAATGCGTCCCGAATTTTATTCCCATATTATCCTTCCTGGCTGATGTTTGGTAAGGATTGGAAATATTGTTTTAAATTCACGGGAATAAATAAAACAGAGTAAATTGATAAACTTCAATAAATCAATACCGGTTTTTATTATAGCTTTTTCAATATTATGCGGGGGATGCAGAGAGAATAATTTTCCTGACCGGAATGATCCTGCCAGGATCTTCAATGATCCTCCTGAAAATGCGAAGCCCGGAGTGTTGTGGATGTGGATGGGATCGAATGTTTCACGGGAAGGGATAACAAAGGACCTTGAATCCCTGAAAGATGCAGGATTTAACCGGACAACCATGTTTCATCTTTCGGATATTACCACTTCTCTTTCAGTTGAAATTGGCAACAGACCGGGACCTGAGATAATATCACATACCAAACCGTGGTGGGATATGGTACGTAAGGCTGCAGAAGAGTCCTTACGGCTTGGAATGGATTTCGGAATTCATAACTGCCCGGGTTATGAAACAAGCGGAGGTCCCTGGATAACTCCGGAACACTCAATGCAGGACCTTGTCTGGTCATCACTCAATATCAGGGGAGGGAACAGAATAAATGTAAAACTCAATAAACCTGAACCGGACCTGCGGTCAACAAACTATATACCTTTCATAAACCTTGAGACCGGGATTGCTGAAAAACCAATAATCCCTGAGAGAAGAACCTACTATAAAGATATTGCGGTAATAGCTGTACCTGCCCGCGGAAATGTTAATACCTATGAGGTGATCGACATCACTGATGCGATGCAGCCTGATGGTACCCTGAACTGGAATTCTCCTGAAGGAGAGTGGACTATATACCGTTTCGGGCATACAACAACAGGTTCACAGATCTTCCCTGCACAATGGCAGGCTACCGGATTCGAGTGCGACAAGATGAATCAGGAAGCTGTGGAATTTCACCTCGATCATATCATTACTGAAATAAAAGAGAATCTTGGTGACCTGATCGGAACGGGGATTACCCATATACATTTCGACAGCTATGAAGCAGGAATGCCTTCATGGACACCGGAAATGCCGGAGGAATTCCTGAAACGGAGAGGATATGACATTACACCCTTTCTGGCCATATTTGCAGGCAGGAAAATAGGTACGCAGGAGGATTCTCTTAAATTCAGAGATGATTTTGAGAGGACAATAAAAGATCTGTACAGAGATATTTACTTTAAAACAATCTCTGAAAAGCTTTCAGCTGCAAATCTGAAATTCCTTTCCGAACCTTATGGCGGACCATGGATTGTTGAGGAGGTGATGCCGTATGTGGATAATGTTATGACCGAATTTTTCACTGATAATGGTGTCTTTTCTCCATATCAGTTTGAAATAACCGTTGAAGCTTTAAGAAAAGACGGTAAGAACCTTATAGAAAGCGAAGCATTTACCGGTCGTCCTTCATACAGCCGATGGACCGAAACGCCTGCATGGTTAAAACCTGTAGGAGATGCAGCATACTGTGCCGGATCAAACCGGTTCATTGTCCACAGATTTGTACATCAGCCCTGGGATGATAACTACAGACCGGGTGCAACAATGGGTCTCTGGGGAACACATTTCGACCGTACACAGACATGGTGGGAACCGGCAAAAGCCATGGTAAGATACTGGCAACGGTGTCAGGCACTTCTTCAGTGGGGAAATATTTCCCGGTCTGAAAATGACTTTAATACTGCTGAAATGGATCCCGGACTTATAATCAAACATATTCATCGCAATCAGGGAAATACTGATATTTATTTTGTCGCCAACCTTACTCATAATACCGGAAAGGCAAGCTGCAGTTTCGGCATCACAGGAAAACAACCCGAATTATGGGATCCTGTAACCGGGAGCATGAGGGATCTCCCCGATTACAGGGAATCCTCTGCTGAAACTTCAATTCCCTTATTGTTTGATGATGCTCAGAGCTTTTTCATTGTCTTCAGAAAGAAATCACATGGAAAATTTCCCGCAGTAAGAACTAATTTCCCGTCAACAAATGAAACCATGACAATTGAAGGCCCGTGGCAGGTTACGTTCTATCCCGTCTGGGGAGGACCGGAAAAACCTGTTACATTCTATAAGCTTGAAGACTGGATAAGCAGGCCCGAACCGGGAATAAGATATTACAGCGGAACTGCAACCTACAGAACTTCATTTGATCTGCCGGCGAATACTAAAGTCAGCAGAAAGCAGGAATTCAGTCTTGATGCCGGTACAGTAAACTATATCGCAGGAATAAGGCTTAACGGGCACGATCTTGGAGTCATATGGACAGCTCCATGGAAAATTAATATCCCGTCCGGATTGCTGAAAAGGACCGGCAATAATCTGGAGATAGAAGTTACAAATGTCTGGATCAATCGTCTTATAGGAGATGAACAGGAACCTCCCGATGCGGAATGGGCGCCTTCACACTGGGGACAGGGTACTGGTGACTACCTTAAGGAATTCCCCGGATGGTTTGTGAATGATCAGCCGAGACCATCATCAAAAAGGTATTGTTTTACAACCTGGAACTACTTTAAAAAAGACTCTCCACTGGTCAGTTCCGGCTTACTGGGTCCGGTTTTATTATTAAAATCAACGTATTAAAATACGTCTTTTAATATGTCTTTTAATACGTCTTTTAATACGTTGATTATACTGGCCTATCAATTTCAGATAATCCGTTTTTAAGATCTTCACTATCCATTCTTATAATTTTGGTAACTTTATACCCGGCAGTTTGAAAGACTAAAACCAGAAAACAATGAAGAGGATCTTAATCCTGTGCGCTTTTTTGATTTTTGTGTCAGGTATTGTTCAGGGGCAGGGCCGGAGAAGGTCAATGACCACAAATCCCAATTCGGGATATGCAAATTTCAATGAAGCAGCAGCTGGATACGGACTGGGAACCACATCCCTGCCGAACTCAGGATATTATTATGGAGGAATAACCACACACGGTTACCAGCTTAATATTTACGGATTCAATGTGAACCAGAGTTTTTTTGCAGGATTGGGATCCGGAGCCCTCTTTCATGAAGGAAATCCGTTGATCCCTCTTTACCTCGATCTGAGATTCTTCTGGAACATTAAAAACATTTCTCCATATATTATGGGTGAAGGAGGTTTTCTCTTCAATCCTGATGATGTCGACAAGAAAACCCTTCTGATGATCAATGCCGGCGCCGGAATTCAGTTCAATTTTACCGATAATTTCTCAATCAACCTGGGCCCGGGTCTTGGAATACAGATGGGAGTTGACGGAAGGCGTTCATTTGCCTTTGCCAGAGCAGGCTTCAACTTTAAAGCAAATTAATTTTACTAAAATTTCTGATCAGGAAGTCTGCCGGGTAATGACTTAAAACAATACAAACCGGGAGAACAGGATCTCGTTTATTATTCCCTGAGGGCTGCAAGCTTCCTTGATATAAGATTTGGAAAATTGAGACAATTGTCGTATTTTTACAGACATATTTCCAAACAAACAAAATATTATGGAAAAACAATCAAACCATAACATTAATGCCGGGAAAGGTGATACTAAACAGTCAAATGCCATCAAAGGAGAGAATCCGAAAAAGGAAGGTCTTCTGAATATCCAGATCAGCAGGGAGTTAAAAAAATATATTAAGAATACAGAATTTGAGAATCTGGTCTCACCCGGTAAATCTGCTCTTACATTAACAGGTAGATCGGAAGAGCGTCGTGTAGGGAAAGAGTGTAGGATAGGGTGTT
>CAYQZL010000067.1:0-22317 GCA_964421975.1 uncultured Rikenellaceae bacterium | reverse complement strand
TTCCATTCTGACAGGCTTTACATCCCCTGGAATAATTGTCGGTGAATTTCATCCTCTGACGACTTGGCAATAACAATAAAACCGGCTTTCCGCCGTCCTACCACGAATTTAATGAATATATTTCATTTGCTGCAAATTCCTTCCTTCAAGACTCCGATTTAGTGTCTGCTCAGGACTTGTCTCAGAAATATTAAAATAAGAATTTGCATACTTCTGGATAAATTCTGTCATGAAAATATAATCAGGTATGAGCTGAGCCAGATTATTTAGAAGTAGTGCCTTATTTTACCGACGAATAACCGGTTTTTAAGCATGGATCATAATGTCGCCCTTATTAATTTGAGGTTGGTTTCTATACCATCCAGATTAATCAGTGTCCATGAAAGTGAATTCGTCAGATTCTGATATTTCAGAAGAGGGAGGTTTTCATTAACCTGAAGATCCAGAATAGCCGGCAATGCATCAGCCAGATCTTTGTATTGCTGTGAATTCCGGGCTTCCTGTATCAGATCCCTGAGGCTCTTTTCAATATCGTCCATAAGCTTTCTATTACCAGTAGCTGAGAGAATAGCTCTCTGAGATTCAGGCCTTTGTAAATCCTCCGGACTATTTTCCCATTCTCCGATATTCATATTCTCTTCCCGGAGTATCAGTTCTCTGTATTGATCAACAAGGTTTAATACATTATCTATTTTACCTGATAAAGGGGATCTGACCTCATTCCCGGTCATATTAAGTCCCTGATCAGCAATATTGTAATGCCGTGAAAGATTATAACTGTCATATATTCTTTCTCTTGAAACATTCAAGCCCAGGAGTGCAGAAAAAACCGAGCTGACTGCCAGCAGGAAAAGAACAAAAACAGTATTATAGATATTAAAGTTTTTATCCTTTGAGGTCGTTATCAGAAACACAGGAAGGAAGACCACATATGGAAAAGGAAGTGCAATTGTCATAAGAATACCTGCAAGCGGCCAGTGTTGTATCTTGAACAACATTGAGGTGAACACTATTAAACAGGTCAGCCAGGTTACAATATGAAGCAACAGGGTCTGTCTGTTCTTTTCAGCCTTATAGTGATTCCACAAGGCCAGTGGAAGATAAAACAGTACTAATGTGCCAAGGCCTAAAATCAGGAGGATGCCTGCACCCGGCCAGTGATTGATTTTAAATATGGTCCCTGCAATTACAACCAGTGTTGTAATTATACCTGTTATATATAACTTCTGTCTCATGATTTTAAATCTTTTAGTTATTCAGTGCAATATCTTTCAGGATTCCCGCTTCGGCAGCCAGTATACTGTTCTTGAGCAGCTCCAGAGAATGCTGTCCTGCTATAATGGAGATCATATTACCTTCCCGGAATTTCAGAGGAAGGGAAAGCAATTGTGAATATTTCTGAAGCTCATCAGCAGTGATTATTGTCGAGATATAAGAGGTATAATCGTGCAAAGCAGCGTCAATTTCTTTATACCATTTGCTTTCAGGAGAAGGAAATCCGTTTACCGGTAAAGGATTGAATCCGCCTGAGAGGTATCTATAGTTAATTTCAGGAACTTCTTCAGACTGACTTATCAGGTCCTGAACCGGTGCTGGTTTCCCGGATTCCACTTCAGCTTCTCTTACAATTCCTGCCTGTATATTGCCTATCACTGTAATCAGGTTGAGTGTATTTTTATGAAGCTGTTCCAGAGTGCTGTAGTTGATTGAATCCTTATAACCGTCGAGAAATTCATTGTTTTTTTTATTCAGATATGAGAACAGGGCCTGTTGCTGTGCCTGGTGGGTATAATAATTCACCTCATAAGATTGTTGCAGTTTCAGGTTAATGAGAGTTCCTGGAATATTAATAACCAGTGCACCGATAAGCATGAAGAGGAATGTGGATGTAATATATTTTTCGTCCTTCCAGGTAAGAAAAGAGTATACCGGAAAAGCGATTGCAAACAATACTATTAATCCCGACAAAACAAGAAGTGTTGCGCCATTCCAGTGCTGTAATTTGAAAAATATACCGGTCACATACAGGATCAAAGCCACTGCGCCGGTGATATACACAGGTCTTTTATATTTGTTTTCCTGATCGCGCAATTTTGTTACGAGAAGTGCCGGGACAAACATCAGAGCTCCTGTAAAAGCAAGAAGTAATAATATACCTGCGCCTGACCAGTGCTGTATTTTAAATACAGTCCCCAGTATAAAGAAAAATCCTGCAATGAATGCGGAGATGAACAGGAAGAGGCGGTTCCTGTTGTGAGTTTCTTTCCAGAGGACTCTCAACGATGAAGGTAAAAAAACAAATGCCAGTGATAAAGCACCGAGTGTCAGCATTATTCCTGCTCCGGCCCAGTGCTGTATCTTGAAGAGTGCAGCAAAGCCCAGCAGTATTGTTCCGGCTATACCGGAAATTTTCATTGTATTTTTCATTCTTCTGTATTTAGTGTCAACTGCATAAAGAGTTTCTTCCTGTATTTCTTTCAGTCTGCGTTTCCCGAATTTCTGTTTAACACGGCGATATGCTTCGGTAAAATCGAGACCATTAAGCATTTCATCTTCCACATCACAGCAAAGATGGTCGATAAGTTCATCAGCGAGGTGAGAGAAAGAGATTTCCTGTTTTTTTACATCGCTGATTATCAAATTTATATTATCGATTGAGAGTTCAGGCATAGTTTACGCCGGGTTTAGTTTCGATTATCAGCTGAAGAGATTTAATGAACTCGACCATTTCCTTAACTTTTTCTATGGCAACTGAATGGCCTTTATCTGTAAGGCTGTAATAGACTCTTATCCGGTTATTCCTGATTTCTCTTGCGGTGACAAGGACTTTTTCGCTTTCCATTTTATGAAGAAGGGGATAAAGTGCTCCGTAAGTTAGTTTGATCTTACCATTAGTAATTTCTTCCACTCTTCGGGTGAGGGCATAGCCATGAGCAGGGCCTTCTTCCTGAAGAAGTTTGAGGATGATTGTTCTTAACGAGCCTTTGAGGAGATCACTTCCTATCATGATTCTTTATATTAAAGTTACTTATATATTGCAAATATAATATATATTAAAACAATTATATGCCAATTTTATTGTAAAATCTGTCAGATTTTTCATCTTCGTTCATATTAGTCTGATTTTCAACTTTATATAATTCCGGGAAATCCGCCCACCTTAACAGATCCATTCAGAAAAATATTAATTTTATAACCCTAATGAAGAAAATTATGAACCAGGAAATCATCATCCACAACTCAATCAGCATCGACGGCTCCCTCACCGGATTCATGCCCGATATGGATCTGCATTATAAAATCGCAGGCGATTATAAGCCCGATGCACACCTCATAGGCGCCGATACTGTAATTACAGGTAATGACATGTTCGGCCAGGGTATCCCCGATGAACTTCCGTCAGATCTCATCAAGCCGGAGAGACCGGATTATCTGCCCTGGTGGATAATAGTTGATTCAGGTGCCAGACTCAAAGGTATGCTACATACATGCCGCAGATTCGAATATTGCAGGGATGTTATTGTCCTGGTCTCGGGGAAAACACCCGATAATTACCTTGATCATCTCAGAGAAAGAAATTACAGATTTATAAAGACCGGAAATGATAAAGTCGACCTGATTTCAGCCTTGGAAAAACTAAGAATTGAAGCCGGCGTTACTAAAATCCTGACTGATACCGGCCGGGTACTGGGAAATATCCTTATTGATCTGGGAATCGTATCCGAAATAAGCCTTCTGATCCATCCCCTGGCTGTGGGAGAAAAATCCTATAACATGTTCGGAAACCTGAAGAAAATTAAATCCTTCAGCCTGACTAAATCCGAGCATTTTGATAATGGCTGTATTTGGGCAGTCTATAAAATCATAAATTCGCACTAAAGGTATCTCCCTGTGAAAAATCACCCGTCTGATATCCCCGCCTGAACCATTCCTTACGCTGTGCTGCGGTACCGTGTGTGAATGAATCGGGATAAACACGACCCTGGTATTTTTTCTGAAGTACATCATCTCCGACCGAAGCAGCCGCATTCATAGCTTCTTCAATATCTCCTGTTTCCAGAGGCTTGTCCGGCAATGTTTCAAGATAATGGGCATATATCCCGGAAAGAAAATCAGCCTGTAACTCCAGCCTTACCAGTAACTGATTTGATTGTGTCTCGCTCAGACGCGCTCTCTGTGAGTTTACATCATTAAGGATGCCAAGAAGGTTCTGAACATGATGTCCTATTTCATGGGCAATTACATATGCTATGGCAAAATCACCATATGCACCTAACCTTGCCTGGAGATTAGCAAAAAATTCAAGATCGATATAGACCTTTTCATCCCCCGGGCAGTAGAACGGACCACTGGATGAAGAGGCATAACCGCATGCCGATGCAACCTGTCCGCTGTAAAGCACAAGCTTCGGCTGCCTGTATGTCTGACCCGACTCCTGGAATATCTTACCCCATATCGTTTCTGTATCCTTTAAAACAACTGAAACAAATTCTGCCAGTTGCTCCTCCTCTGCAGTAGGCTGATATTGTCCCGTTTCAGTTGTCGTGGCACCCTGATTTAAAATACCGGAAGGATCTCCCCCGAGCAATAAAACCACAAGAGCTATTAATACTGTACCTATACCGCCTCCGATGGCAACCTTACCGGTCGTTCCCATTCCCCTGCGGTCTTCAACATTATCACTTCCCTGTCGTCCCTGCCATTTCATGATTATTGAGATTTAATTATTAGTCGCGTTATTTTCACAAATGTACCTGTTTTTTTTCTGAAATTTCAACATTTCAGGTTTTCAGATGTTCATTAAATTAAGGGAATAAATTAATCCGGCATTACCCTAAGCACTGGCGATAAAAAAGGCCGGAGACCAAAGTAAATGGCAACAAAAGTAAATATAACAAAGAACTATCCGGTTACAGGTTTATCCTGTGCATCGTGTGCCGCCAGGACTGAATCATTTGTAAAAAACCTGCCTGGAGTAACAGGTGCATCAGTCAACTTTGCAGATGCTTCTCTTAAGGTAGAGTTTGATCCTGAAGAGATCACGGCACAGGAGATCCGGAAAGGTGTAAGATCAATCGGCTATGATATTATTACAGATGAATCCGGCAGCCTGAAGCTTAGTGAACAGGCACACCACGATATCCTTACAAAAACAATAAGAAATACTGTCGGAGCAGCAATATTCAGTATCCCACTTTTTATCATTGCCATGTTCTTCATGCACATGCCATATGCAAATTATATAATGATGGCGCTGGCAACTCCGGTTGTATTCTGGTTCGGGAAACAGTTTTTCACCGGTGCATTCAGGCAACTGAGACATCGTTCAGCGAATATGGATACTCTTGTTGCTCTCAGTACCGGTATTGCATATTTATATAGTACGGTAATCACCATATTCCCTGATTTTATTCAGAAGGAAGGTATATCGGGTCATGTTTATTTCGAAGCTGCAGCAGTTATTATAACTTTCATTCTCCTTGGCAGGTATCTGGAAGAAAAAGCAAAAGCCAATACTTCATCCGCATTAAAAAAGCTTCTTGGATTACAGTCAAAAACGGTAACAGTGATAAGATCCGACGGTAGCCAGGATGTAATACCGGTAAGCGATGTCGTGCAGGGCGATATCCTGCTTGTTAAACCGGGCAACAGGGTTCCGGTCGACGGGTCGGTCATTTCCGGAAGATCATATGTGGACGAAAGTATGCTGACAGGTGAACCTCTGGCTGTTGAAAAGACAGTTCAGAGCAAAGTCTTTGCCGGTACAATAAACCAGAAAGGCACATTCCGTTTTATGGCTGAAAAAGTTGGTGATGAAACTTTGCTTGCCCATATTATAAAAATGGTTAAGGAAGCACAGGGTAGCAAAGCTCCGGTACAACATCTTGTTGACAGGATCGCCGGGATCTTTGTTCCGGTAGTCATCTCGGTAGCATTACTGAGCGGACTGATCTGGTCAGTAAGCGGAACTGAAAATGCTCTCACTCACAGCCTGCTGGCAGTTGTTACGGTGCTGATCATAGCATGCCCCTGTGCACTGGGACTGGCAACTCCCACTGCGATAATGGTTGGTATTGGCAAAGGTGCTGATCTCGGGATCCTCATCCGGGATGCCGAAAGCCTCCAGACAGCACATCGGGTTAATGCAGTTGTTCTTGATAAAACCGGGACTATAACCATAGGCGAACCGGTTGTTAAGAACCTGATATGGAAAAAAGATATATCTCCGGAAGTGTATGGGAAAATATTATATGCCATCCAGAAAACAAATGATCACCCGCTTGCAGAACCTTTGGTTAAATTCCTCGATAAAAATGGCATTACTGACAATTCCCTTCCGGTCAGTCTCGATATTATCACGGGCAGGGGCGTCAGGGCGGAGACAGGAGGTAATATCTATTATACAGGGAACAAAGCTCTTATGACTGAAAAAGGTATTTCAATTGATGAAGAAATACTCGAAGCTTCCTCAATCTGGGAAAGTGAAGCAAAAACAGTATCATATTTTTCCGATACATCAGAGGTACTCTGTTCATTTGCAGTATCCGACAGAATAAAAGAATCTTCAGCAGAAGCAATAAAGCAACTTCATGCTATGGGAATAGAAGTACATATGGTAACCGGTGACAACAGCCGGACTGCTTCTGTAATAGCATTGGAAGCAGGAATTGACAGTTATAAGGCTGAAGCTCTTCCTCAGGACAAGGATGATTTCATCTCAGATCTTCAGCAGAAGGGAAAGATAACGGCAATGGCTGGTGACGGCATCAATGATTCCCAGGCACTGGCACGATCGGATGTAAGCATAGCAATGGGAAAAGGTTCTGATATTGCTATGGATGTGGCAAAAATGACGATCATTTCCTCGGATCTTACACGCATACCCGCGGCTATAAGCCTGTCAAAGCAGACTGTCAGAACCATTAAACAAAACCTGTTCTGGGCATTTATCTATAATGTGATCGGTATCCCCATTGCAGCAGGGATTCTTTATCCTTTCACCGGATTCCTGCTTAATCCCATGTTAGCCGGAGCAGCAATGGCACTCAGTTCAGTAAGTGTGGTGACAAACAGCCTGAGACTCAGGAACAAATCTTTTTCGTAGAGATAAACTATTTTTACCAACAGTTGCACTGCCACCAGAAGGTCCGGAATAAATTATAATCCCTATCTGAACCGCCTGATCAGTTAACCGGCATCATAATGTTTTCGGGATGCGGTAATACGAGGGTCGTAGTATTCATCATCCGGGCAGGAATGATCTTCCGGAAATTAACAGTTTCTGTCCTCCTCAGACTCTTTGGAGCAGGTGATTTCCCGGTTGCCAGTTCAATAGCTTTTGCAAGCAGGGGATCTGAAGTATCTCCAAACTCAACAGCAGTGATCAGATTGTCATCTATTTCATAATCCGGAGCCAGTCCGTTCACGAAATCAGTATATCCGTCAGCATTTGCATAATTTGAAACAATAGGTATTATAGCCCATTTTTCATTATCGTCAGGAATAACCCATGCACCTGCGTACTTACCATAGGTTGATTCGCCTATTTTCACAACATCCATATAGGGATCCAGACCTGTAATTACCAGTTCACTTGCCGAAGCCGTACCGGATGTTGTAAGGAAATAGACTCGGTCCATATCCAGATTTGCTGATGTTGTCTTAAACTTGTAGGAAAGATAATTGGCATATTTCCCCGGATCACTGTTAAAGAATTCCTGAAGTCCGCTGTTATATTTCAGGGTAATGAGGATGTCCTTATTACTGGCTATGGTGTAGGGCACTATCAGTGATGCCAGGTGAACAGCTGCAGTGATCTCTCCACCCGGATTATAACGCAGGTCAATTACAAGATCCGAAATACCTGCTGTCCTGAATTCATTGAATATATTGTCCAGTTCAAGAAGGAAACCATCACTTTCTCCCGTAATGAATTCCACATAAACGATATAACCGATTTTATGCCCATCCACATCTATAACTGAATGATGAATAACAGGATCTGTACTTGTGACTCTTGCTGTCAGTGAAAGAGACTGCCCCGTAAGCATCAGGGTGTTGCCTTCCAGCCGTCCAAGTTGTACCGAATAAATTTTCCCTGAATACAGATCGTAATAATTTGAAGTATCAAGTTGTGTATTATCAATTGACAGAATGATATCCCCTCTCTTCAAACCTGCTTCAGCTGCCGGCGATCCCGGATAGACATAGCTTACGACAATCATTACTTTATTATTACTGATGAGGAAAAATGAAGGCCGGTAACCCATTGTGACAGGTTCCCCGTCAAGTTCAGCACTCAGGGCAGGGTAATCATCGGTAATATTCGACCATTTGTCCATATCTTTATAAATGAACTTGTAAAAATATGCCTCAGGATCGGGTTCTTTGGTATAATCCAGACCTGCCGGGATCTTATCGTTCCAGAAATACAGATCTGTCATATTATCTTTTATCCACTTATTTGTCGCCAGTGTTTCTTTGGAGATGACGGGATCTTCATCCCCTGTCACGGGATCTTCCCTGCATCCCCATAGTGACATCATCAATACAGTAAGCGCCAGTGAGTAAAATACTAACTTCTTCATGGTTTCAGAATGATTAAAATACAAATCTACTGAAAATGCCCCGTATGTACTCTTCCGGAGAACTTATATTTGACCGGAACGGGATTTCTGACTGTCAATAGCAAAAATCATGCAAGTTATTTCTGATCATTTCTTTTTTATGATCTGCGATATCTTACCTGTTTTTTTGTCTTTAAGGATGACCTTTATCTTTCCGTCAGGCATCCTTTCTTCTTTCACGAAAATATGTTCCTTGTCATATTCCCGGATAGATGAAACAAGCTCTGCCTTTTCTTTGCCCCGCCAGACTTTCAGTTTAACGGGTTCCCACTTTTTCGATTTGGCCGATCTGTAGCAGGCATCCATTATTTCATTTACGATATAGCCGTCATAAAATGTCTCAAGCGGTTCTGCCCTGTCCTCATATGCCCTGAACATATCCGAGAACATATTATAATAGCCAAGTTCAGCCAGTTCGTCTCCTACCGGAAAGAGCCATCCGGTCTCCGATTCAGCTTTCTCGGCAACATAACCTTTTTTATCTGCCGCTGTGAACATCTCAAATCCTGTCCTGAGGAAATTATTGATCCAGATAGTCCCTTCGGTACCCATTACTTCGTCCCTCAGATCCATCCCGCCACGGAAGGTCCAGCTTGTTTCAAACTGACCTATCGCCCCGTTCTCATATCTTACCCATCCAAGTGCATTATCCTCAGCATCGATGGGCTTGACAAGAGTATCTGCTACACTTATCACCTCGACAGGACGGATATCCTTTCCAATATAATTCCTGGCTATCTCGATGCAATGACAGCCCATATCCAGAAGTGCACCTCCGCCTGATATCTCCTTTGTCCAGAACCAGTCACTGTGAGGTCCGGGATGAGTCTCGCGCGACCTTACCCAGGTAACCTGCCCGAGACTACCTGTGCGAACAGCCTGTAGTGCCTTGAGGGTTTTTGGCGGATAAACAAGATCTTCGAGATAACCATTGAATACACCTGCCTTCTCAACAGCTTCCAGCATCTTTATTGCTTCGGAAGCATTCCTCCCCAGCGGCTTTGTGCATAAAACTGCTTTCCCGGCTGCTGCAGCAAGCTTTACAGCTTCCAGATGAAGATTATTGGGCAGACCGATAACAATCATATCGGCTTCGGGATCTTCAACAGCTTTCTTCATTGATGTTGTCCATCTCGGTATCCCATGCTTTTTTGCAAAAGCTTTACCCCTACCCTCATCCCGCGAATATATAACTGCTACCTGATCACGGCTCCTGAGCGCATGAAGTGAATAAGTGTAAAAATCGCCGATAAATCCGGCTCCGAGTAATGCAATTTTTGCCATCCTGTTTATATTAAATTAACCTGAAAGATAAAAATTTTCACCCAGCTTTTATAATTTTTATCCTTTGTGAATCCTTTGTGTAATCCTTTGAGCGCCTTTGTGGTTAAACTTTTTTTACCACGGAGGACACAAAGGTTATCACAAAGTAACACAAAGGAATATAGTAAATTAAAAGTACGTATGAATTTAACAGATTAAACATTTGTATTATTCAAATATCTTTTTTAACTTTGACCAATTGGTTTAACTATATGGTTTTTCTTATTGATTAATTTTTCTGGTTAAACTTTACGGTTAAAAAGCTATGGCAGAAAATGATAAACAAACCGAGGAGAAGATCTTTGAAGCAGCGACAGAGGTTTTCATCGATAAAGGAATGGATGGAACACGAATGCAACACATTGCCGACCGTGCCGGAATAAACAAATCACTGTTGCATTATTACTATCGCACTAAAGACCGCCTTTTCGAAGCCGTTTTTGAAAAGATAGCTGATCAGATGTTCATGAAATTTGCTCCGGTTTTTGATGAAAATCTTTCTCTTGAAGACAAGATCAGGTTCTTCTTCAGGGAACATATAGAATTCCTTAAAAAGAATCCCCGTCTGCCCGCTTTTGTTCTGAATGAAATAAACCGCAATCCGGAAAGGGTCAGGAAGCTTATAAGGAACATCGATATTGAAAAGATGTGGATTACCCTGGAGAATCAACACCTGGATGAACTGAGAAAATACAATATCGACAGGAAGAAATTACCCCAGTTAATGACTTCAATAGCTTCCCTGAGTGTCTTTCCTTTTGCAGCCAGGGGTATTTTTGAAGCAATATTCGAAAAAACAGGGACCAGCTTTAACGATTACCTGGAGGAAAGAAAGGAGTTTGTGGCGGAGTTTGTGATAAGGGCCATAAAAAGAAGTACTTAGAGTACTTAGAGTACTTAAAGTACTTAGAGTGAGGGAGGAGAGACGAGTGCCGGATGCCGGATGCCGGAAGCCGGAAGCCGCATACCGGATACCGGACGCCGGATGCCGCACGCCGGAAGCCGCATACCGGATGCCGGAAGCCGCACGCCGCACGCCGGATGCCGGATATAGATCAAGGTTAAGAGTTAAAATAATACAGAGATGAAGAAGAAACATCTGATCATTTTAATAATTGTAATAACAGCAGGAAGGGTTGTTGACGGGCAGAAGATCATAACACTGAAAGAGTGTTATGAAAGAGCTTATGCTGCGGCACCAATATCAGCAGAGAAGGGGCTTTATGATAATATCTGGCAGATAAAGGATAAAAATCTTTCCAAGGGCTGGCTCCCGACACTTGATGCAAACGGAAGCTTCGTTTATAACTCATCGGTAGTGGATATGACCGATGTTATTGGCGTTCTTCCTGTTCCGGGTATCGCTGATCTTATCAAACCACTGCCTCACGAGCAATATAAGATCACTCTGGACATCAACCAGATGATCTATGACGGGGGTTCGATAAAAAGCGCCAGGGCACTTGAAAAAGCCGATCTTCAGATCAATGAGAAACAGAATGAGACCGACCTCTATAAACTGCGCGGACAGGTAAACAGCTATTACTTCAACCTCATGCTCCTCGACAGGCAGAAAGAACTTCTTCAGAATTATCTTGAATTGATAAACAGGAAGATAAATTCATTGCTGTCTGCAGTTGAAAGTGGCGTGATACTTAAATCGGATATCGATGTCCTTTCATCAGAAAAAATAAAGCTTGAACAACAACTTGCCGAAAACGGGATCCGGAAAACCTTCCTGCTGAGGATCCTGTCTGATCTTACCGGAAGTGAAATAGATGCTGCCACACAGTTTGTGATCCCTGCAGCAAAAGAAGAGCTGACAGATGAACTCAAGCGTCCGGAACTTCAGATCTTCGACCTGCGTAAGGAACAGCTTGATGCATCACTCCAGCTTATCCAGAGCAAACGTATGCCTAAAGCATTCGGCTTTGCAACCCTGGGATACGGAAATCCTCCGGGAAGCAACTTTTTCAAAGATGAATTTGCACCTTATTATATCCTCGGTGCAGGTGTTAAATGGAACATACTCGACTGGAACAAGGCAAAAAATGAAAAGCAGATCGTTTCACTTCAGCAGAATCTGATCGAGAACCGGAAAACAGATATGACGGATAACCTGAAAAGGCTTCTCGATGCCAAACGTGCCGAGATGCTGAGTCTTGAATCACTCCTCAAAACCGACACGGAACTTATTGATCTGAGAAAAAGGATCACAGCTGCAGCAGAATCACAATATGAGAACGGGACGATAACAGCCACGGAATATCTGAATGAACTTAATTCAGAGAACCAGGCCAGGATCAATTATGAAATACATAAGATCAACCTTGCAATGGCAAGGGTGGAATATTTAAATATATGCGGTAAAGAGATAGAATAGTAATGCCATTTATGATTAGCTTAATGAGAGATCTTTGTGCTCTTAGTGATTTCCTTCGTGCCCTTTGTGGTTAAATAAGCATTGTTGTTTGACCACAAAGAGCACTAAGGTTTCACAAAGGGACACAAAGGAAGACCATTCAGGATTTTAGTTAAAATTAAAGTCAATAAGAGTTTAGAATGAGTAAGAAAAATTTCGTCTGGAGAATAATAATTGGAGAAAAAAATAAATCTATAAAGAATATATTATGAAGATTATACCCTTATTTGCCATTACAGCTTTATTACTGACCAGTTGCAGAGATAAAACTGATGAAGCTGATGCATATGGTAATTTTGAAGCAACTGAGGTGATCGTTTCGGCAGAAACAAACGGACGTATCCTTAAATTTGATGTTACCGAAGGATCGGAAGTTGAAAAAGGAACTGAGATTGCCTTAATAGATACCACACTGTTCCACCTCCAGAAAGACGAAATAGATGCGGGAATGAAAAGCGTCAGAACCCGGATCGCTTCGATCAATGCCCAGAATGAAATACTTAACCAGCAGATTGCAAACCTGAATGTGAACATTTCAAGGATAGAGAACATGCTGAAAAATGAAGCGGCCACACAGAAACAGTATGATGACCTTGCCGGCCAGGTTGCAGTACTGCAAAAACAGATAGCAGCAAATAATACACAGAAATCATCGGTTGCTGCTGAATTATCTGTCTTTGAATCAAAAAAGGCAACATTAAGTGAGCAGGCTGACCGCAGCTGTGTCAGAAGTCCTCTGAAAGGCACCATTATTGAAAAATATTCCGAAGCAGGTGAAATGACTACTGCCGGCCGGCCCCTTGTGAAAATAGCTGACCTGTCATTGATTAAACTGAAAGTATATGTAAGCGGTGCCCAGATCGGATCTCTGAAGGTTGGTGCAGATTGTACCGTGAGAGCCGATGAAGGGGAAAAAGGTTATAAAACATTTCCCGGGAAGATAAGCTACATCTCGGGAAAGGCTGAGTTCACTCCTAAGATCATCCAGACAAAAGAAGAGAGAGTGACACTGGTGTATGCAGTTACCATCGAGGTAATGAATGACGGTACAATGAAGTCGGGAATGCCGGGCGAGGCAATATTCTGACATCAGGGAAAACAAAGAATCCTGACAGCAATACTCAGAAAAAATCAGTGAACAAAGATTAATGAAAGAAGTTATCAGGGCATCGGGAATCGGGAAGAAATTTGAAACGACGCAGGCTCTTAAGGATATTTCATTTGATGTGAATAAAGGTGAGATATTCGGGTTCATCGGGCCGGACGGGGCGGGCAAAACAACCCTTTTCAGAATAATTACCACCCTGCTGCTCCCCGATGAGGGAAAAATAAGTGTACTTGGACTCGATACCCTCACAGATTTTAAGGAACTGAGAAAGAACATCGGATATATGCCCGGTCGTTTCAGCCTGTACCAGGATCTTACGGTGGAAGAAAACCTGAAATTCTATGCTACTGTTTTCGGGACATCGATCAGTGAGAATTATGATCTGATAAGTGATGTATATACACATATTGAGCCATTCAGAAACAGGCTTGCAGGGAACCTTTCGGGCGGAATGAAGCAGAAACTCGCCTTGTCTTGCGCACTTATACATAAACCGGCATTACTTGTTCTTGACGAACCAACAACCGGTGTTGACGCAGTATCAAGATCAGAATTCTGGGAAATGCTCAGGAAACTCAGGGTGCATAATATTACTATAGTTGTATCAACACCATATATGGATGAGGCAATGCGATGCGACAGGGTTGCACTGATACAGAAGGGTCAGATACTCACAATCGATGAACCTGAAAAGATAAGAGAAGGATTCAGCCGTAAGCTTTTCAGTGTTAAGGCAACCGATAAATATCACCTCCTGATTGCATTGAGAAACTTTGCCGGAGTACTTACTGCCTATCCGTTCGGAGATTCGGTTCATGTGACTTTCAGGAATGATGATGCAGATCCGTCTGTATCCGGATACCTGAAAGAAATTGGTATCACTGATGCTGAAATACGTGAAACCAGGGCAGGAATTGAGGACAGGTTCCTGGAACTGATGGGAGAGTAGGAGGGTACGAGGGTACGAAGGTATGAGGGTACGAAGGTATGAGGGTACGATGGGACGATGGGACGGGGAGATGAGGGAAAGAGGGGATTAGGGGAAGAGGAGATGAGGAGATGGGGGGACGAGGGGAAGAGGGGAAGAGGAGATGAGGAGATGAGGAGATGAGGAGATGAGGAGATGAGGAGATGAGGAGAATGAATGTAAAACAGTGAAATTGTACGGTGGCGAATGGGAAGAAAGGAAGAATAAAAAATGACGACCAATACAGTAATATCGGTAAGAAACCTTGTAAAGAAATTCGGAAGCTTCACCGCCAACGACAACCTGACATTTGAAGTTTATGAAGGAGAAGTGTTTGGTTTTCTTGGAGCTAACGGAGCCGGTAAGACTACAGCTTTAAGGATACTGTCGGGCCTGTCTGAGCCTACTTCGGGAGAAGTTATTGTTGCAGGATTCGATGCCGGCCGGCAACCTGAAAAGATAAAAAGGAATATCGGTTATATGTGCCAGAAATTTTCATTATACGAGGATCTGACCGTGAAAGAGAATATTATGCTATATGGAGGCATCTATGGAATGAAAAAGAAGCTTATTGAGGAACGTACGGCAGCTCTGCTCGAAAGACTCAGCTTCGTGGAATATGGCGACAGGCTGATCTCATCACTTCCTCTGGGTCTGAAACAGAAACTTGCATTCTCAGTGGCTGTACTTCATGAACCAAAAATAGTATTTCTCGACGAACCTACAGGCGGCGTTGATCCGATCACACGGCGACAATTCTGGGAAATGATCTATGAAACAGCAGCGGGAGGGATTACTGTTTTTGTGACAACACACTACATGGATGAAGCTGAATACTGTGACAGGATATCAATAATGAACGAAGGAAGAATAGTTGCCCTGGATACACCGGAGAACCTGAAAAAACAATATAATGCACAAACGGTTGAAGAAGTGTTTGTGAAAATTGCACGACCAAACACCTGAATTGTATGAAAAGATTCCTTGGATTTGTCAAAAAAGAGTTCATCCATATATTCAGGGACTTCCGGACCCTTATCATCCTTTTCGGTATCCCGGTTGTGGAAATAGTAATATTCGGTTATGTGGTAAGCACCGATATCAGGGATGCCAATATTGCTTTCCTCGATCTCTCAAAGGATGAAATAACAGATAAGATCTCAGACAAGATGTGTTCCTCGGGGTTCTTCAAAAGGGCGGAAGATATTCATAGCTATAATGATATTGACAGAGTATTAAAAGCCGGAAATGCTAAAGCAGTTATCGTCTTCGCTGATAACTTCGGACACGATCTTACAGGCGGAGGAAATGCATCAATAAGCATTATTACTGACGGATCTGAGCCTAACAGCGCCACTCTTATCACAAGTTATGCCACAGCAATTTTAGCAGATTTTACAACGGAACTGAGCAGTATTTACGGGAGGATTAACCTTCCGGTACAGTCAGAAGTGAGAATGTTATATAATCCCGAACTGAAAGGTCATTTCATGTTCGTGCCCGGGGTGATCACAATTGTACTTATCCTTATCTGTGCACTCATGACCTCAGTAACCATTACAAGAGAAAAAGAATTCGGGACTATGGAAGTTTTGCTCGTATCTCCCCTTAAACCGGTTCAGATCATTTTCGGGAAAGTAATGCCATATTTCTTCCTTTCGTTCATTAATGTAATTACAATACTCCTGTTCTCATGGTTCGTATTCAGCCTTCCTGTTAAAGGAAGTATTGCACTTCTTCTTGCTGAAAGCATGCTTTATATTTTACTGAGCCTGTCATTCGGGATACTGATCTCAACAGTATCAAAGACCATGCAGCAGGCAATATTCATTACATTAATAGGAATGATGCTGCCAACAATACTCCTTTCGGGTTTTATCTTCCCCATCGAGAACATGCCGAAAGGTTATGACTGGGTTGCGGCAATATTTCCTCCGAAGTATTTTATAGTGATCATCAAAAATATTATGATCAAGGGGACCGGATTTATTTATATATGGAAAGAAACATTGATTCTCGCGGCAATGACAGTATTTTTTATAGTAATGAGCGTAAGGAATTTTAAGGTAAGATTGCAGTAAATGGCGCAAAGGTGCAGGGGCACAAAGGCAGTATGGTTTATAAAGAATTAAAATGAGAACAATATTATATCTGATCAGGAAGGAGTTCATACAGATCTTCCGGAACAAGTTCATAGGAAGGGCTATTTTTGCTGTACCGGTTGTTCAGATGCTTCTTCTTGTCCCTGCTCTTACCTTCGAGCTCAAAAAAGTGAATTTATGTGTGATCGACAGGGATATGACACCGGAATCACGAAGTCTTATCAGCCAGCTTGCAGGTTCAACTTTCTTCAGGATAACTCACACAACATTCTCGGAAGAGGAGGCGCTTGCATTAATGCATAACAATAAATGCGATCTCATTCTTCACATACCCGGGGAATTCTCAAGAAATATCGGTAAAGGAGAACCGGCAAAGGTAATGGTATCTGCCAATGCTATCAATGCAGTTACAGCACAGCTATCCTGGGCATACCTTAGTGGCGTACTCCGCGATTATAACATGAACCTGGTGGCCGGGAATGCCGGTATGGCGTCTGCATCATCTGTACCCCGTATAAGTATTGTGAACAGATACTGGTATAATGAAATGCTGAATTACAAATATTACATGCTGCCCGGAATTCTGGGTATCCTTGTAACCGCTATCGGATTCCTCCTGGCAGGATTAAATCTCGTCAGGGAAAAGGAGATAGGAACTATCGAACAGATCAACGTAACTCCTGTCAGGAAACATCATTTTATTATTGCAAAGATGTTCCCTTTCCTGGTAATAGGATTAATTGATCTTGCAATAGGTATGGTAATAGGAAAGATCGCATTCGACATCCCCTTTGAAGGAAGTATTGCACTTCTGTTCCTTGCTTCCTCTATCTTTCTGATTGCAGTTCTTGGCCTCGCCCTGTTTATCTCGACATTTTCATCATCCCAGCAGCAATTCATGTTTGTGGCATTTTTCTTCATGATAATTTTCATCCTGATGAGCGGCATATTTACTCCTTTTGAAAGCATGCCAATGTGGGCACAGAAGATAGATATTATTAATCCGGTGGTCCACCTGATGAAAATAAACAGGATGGTCATGCTGAAAGGGTCTGCTTTTACAGACATAAGCCGCGAGATATATTCACTTATAATCATAGCAATTACGTTTACGGCATTTGCCGTCGTCCGCTACAGAAAGACTGCCTGAAAGCTGTGTCAGAATAAAATTGTTGCTGTGACCGGCCAGTGATCAGAAATAAATATACCCTGATCCTTTTTTATAATTGTCCTGTGATTCAGGGCTCTCATACCATCCCTTACAAAAACATAGTCAATCCTACCCTGGCCAGGTTTATCTGAAAAACCGTTGAAAGTATAAACAGGTCCATCAGGGCTTTCCTCAGAAATATCATAGGTATCCCTTATAAGAGGTACACTCTCGAAAGGGCCGGTCAGTATTGAATATCCCTCACTGGAAGGAAGCATATTAAGGTCACCGGTAACAATGAACGGGAAATCAGATGCAATACTGTCAGCTCTTGTCAGCAGGAGAAGGGCGCTATTCTTTCTTGCCGAATCCGAATCATGGGCAAAATGTGTATTGAAATAGAAGAAATGGCGGTCACTTTTTTTATCTGCCAGTTCAACCCAGGTCACAATCCTTGGCAATCCTGCTCCCCATGCCATAGAACCGGCAATTTCCGGCGTTTCCGAAAGCCAGAAAGTCTTTGTCCTGATAAGCTCAAACCTCTCCTTCCTGTAAAAGACAGGGTTCATCTCACCCGCTTTTAAACCGTCTGTCCTTCCCACTGCCACTGATCCGTAATCCATCAGTGCTGAATCAAGAACCTGATATTGCTGATAAAGAACCTCCTGCATACCTATAAGGTCGGGCTTTTCATTTTTAAGGAAATTACATACAAGCGGTATCCTGTTAGGCCATGCATTCTCACCGTCGCGCGGATTGTCATACCTGATATTGAAAGTCATTACAGTCAGCGATTCCATTTCAGAATCACGGGAACAACCCGGGATTAAGAACTGCAAAATTATAACCGACACAAACAGAATTTTTTTCATTTCTCCAGAATTTTCCTTCAAAGATAAGTATACTTCTCAAATCCGCCAATCTTCTGACTTTCCCGGATGAAAAGCAATCAAGCAATATTTAATATATTTGCTGTTGTCATTTAAAGCTTTGTGATACTTTTAAGCTTCGTGTCTTAATGGCAAACAAAATCCATTAAGGTTGCATGGCAGGAAATTTAAGGAAGTAATGTTATAATTCTTCATTTTAAATACTGATGTCTGATATAATAAGATTATTGCCCGATTCCGTGGCGAATCAGATTGCTGCCGGAGAGGTTATTCAGAGACCCGCTTCGGTTGTCAAAGAACTGATGGAGAATTCAGTGGATGCCGGAGCCGGGAATATCAATGTTATTATAAGGGATTCGGGAAAAACACTTATCCGCGTAACGGATGATGGTATAGGTATGTCGGAAACTGATGCAAGACTTTCATTTGAAAGACATGCCACATCAAAAATTTCCTCTGCAAATGATCTTTTCGCCATCACCACAAAAGGTTTCCGGGGAGAGGCACTTGCATCAATAGCTGCCGTGGCTATGGTGGAACTTAAAACGAGGAAAGAAGATAATGAGACCGGAACATTGATCTCAATAAAGGGATCGAAGGTTGAAACGCAGGAACCATGCAGCTGCCCAAAAGGTTCCATCTTTTCCGTAAGAAATCTCTTTTATAATATCCCCGCCAGACGAAAATTCCTGAAATCCGACAATACAGAGATGAGGCATATTCTCATCGAATTTCAGAAGGTTGCGCTGGCTCATCCCTCAGTAAGATTCTCACTACACCATAACGATAATGAAATATATAATCTTCCTCCGGGTAATTACAGACAGAGAATAGTCGGGATCTTTGGCAGGCAGATCAACCAGGAACTCATAACACTTGAAACCGTCACAACTCTCGTTTCCATCAAAGGTTTTATCGGGAAGCCTGAGAGTGCCAGACGAACCTATGGAGAACAGTTCTTCTTCGTCAACAACCGCTTTATGAAACACCCCTATTTCCATAAGGCTGTTTCTGAAGCTTATAACAAAATACTCCCGGCTGAGGCAATCCCTTCCTATTTCATCTTTATGGAAACAGATCCGGGAACAATTGATATAAATATCCATCCCACAAAAACTGAGATCAAATTTGAAGATGAACGTGCCATATGGCAGATAATCCTGGCTTCTGTAAGAGAAGCTCTCGGCAGATTCAACATTGCTCCCTCTCTCGATTTCGATAATGAAGCACTGGTGGATATTCCCGTGAGGACATCTTCTTCACCGGTTGCGGAAATTCCTGCTATTGAAATAAATCCTTTGTTCAATCCTTTTGAAAATGAAGGCAGGGATTCCCGGGTACCTGAATTTATAACAAGATTCGAAAAAGATAAAACTTCAAACTGGGAAAAACTCTATACAAAAAACGAACAAAGGAATGAGGGTCCTGAAATAAGCGGGAAATACGGAGATACTGAAAGAAGATTCTTCCAGATAAAAGGTAAATATATTGTATGTCCGGTCAAATCGGGACTGATGCTTATTGATCAGAAAAGAGCCCATGAGCGGATATTGTATGAAAAATTTATTGAAAGTCTGAGCCGGCATACTCCTGTCAGTCAGATTGAATTGTTCCCTGTGCTTATTGAAATTGAAGCGGCTGATCACAGCCTTCTCAGGGAAATTGAAGGGGATCTGAGATCTCTTGGTTTTGTCCTTCAGTTCAGGGAAAAGAACAAGGTAATAATCAAAGGACGGCCTTCAGATTCAGCTCTGGCCGATCCGAAGGAGATGCTTGATATCCTGATAGAAGAATATAAATCTACCCAGGCTGGTCCGTCTGCCGGAGCTAAAGAGAACCTGGCTGGAGCTATGGCTTCAGCATCTGCCATTCCTTATGGTAAAACTTTGTCACAAAATGAAATAGAAGATCTTTTTGATAAGCTTTTCGCATGTTCCGCCCCGAACTATTCACCCGGGGGAAAACCTGTAATAACTATAATAAGTATTGAAGAACTTGACGGAAAATTCAGATAGTACGTTCTGTATCTTGCCGGATTAATTCAGAAACATTAGCTTTGAGGCTCCATTATGGTCCTGAAACCAGTTTTTATTAAAAAAGATTAAATGAACGGATACGGAAGAGGATTTTTTTCCCTGCCCACAGTGGTCAAGAACCTGATAATGATCAATGCCATTATGCTGCTGGCTCATTGGGTTATCGGCAGTACGCTTGGTTATAACCTTAACGGACTTCTCGGATTATATTTCCCCAAATCGGAAAGCTTCAAACCTTTGCAGATACTTACTCACATGTTCATGCATGCAGGTTTCTGGCACCTGTTTTTTAACATGTATGCCCTGTTCATTTTCGGACAGGTCCTTGAGAAGGTATGGGGTCCGAAAAGATTTCTGATTTATTACCTTGTTTGCGGATTGGGTGCAGCATTGGTACATGAGACGGTCATTGCCCTCGAATATAACAGTCTCATAAAAGAACTCAGCCCCGAACAAATTCAGACCGTGATCAATGACGGAGCTTCTTTACTGGCACAGAACAGAGGATTTGTTGATCCATCAATGCAGAGTTTGCAGATCCTGCTTAATACACCCACAGTGGGAGCCTCAGGAGCTGTATTCGGAATACTGCTGGCATTCGGTGTTCTTTTCCCTAATACACAGCTGATGCTTCTGTTCCCACCCATACCTATTAAAGCCAAATATTTTGTACTTGCCTATGGCGGAATAGAACTCTATCTGGCATTCACACAACCCGGAAGCAATATAGCTCATGCAGCCCACCTCGGAGGTATGCTGTTCGGGTATATCCTTATCAGGTACTGGAGAAAAACCACAAATACTTTGTACTGATGGGAATACTGAATGACCTGAAACATACTTACCGCAGAGGAAGTAACCTTAATAAGCTGATCTATATCAATATAGCTGTTTTTATTATAATCGCGGTTGTTTCAATAGTGTCTTTCCTGATCGATAATACCACATTAACTGCAAAAACCATTGATCTCATTTCCGTGCCGGCATCACTGGGTAAACTTCTGTTAAGGCCATGGACGGTAATAACCTATATGTTCACTCATAAAGATATATGGCATATCCTGTTCAATATGCTCTGGCTTTACTGGTTCGGAAAGATTTTCCTGGAATATCTCGATCAGAGAAAACTTGTTGCAGTCTATCTTCTTGGTGGTTTAAGCGGAGCGCTTGTTTATGTGATTTCCTTTAATATATTCCCGGCATTCAGGGAAATAGTCAATGAATCGGTAGCAATAGGTGCTTCTGCTTCAGTAATTGCAATTGTAATTGCAATAGCTGCATACGTACCGAATTATACAATCCATCTTCTTTTTATCGGAAGGATCAAAATAATATATGTTGCCCTGGTCATATTCATCCTGACTTCAGCTGTCGATTTTTCTGTTAATTCAGGAGGCAAACTTGCTCATATCGGAGGAGCCCTTTTCGGATATCTTTATACAATCAACCTTAAAAAGGGCCGTGATGCAGGAAGGGGAATAAATAAAATCATTGACTTTTTTGCGACCTTATTCAAACCCGCAAAAAAAATGAAAGTCACATATAAAAAACCAAAAACCGATTATGATTACAATAAAATAAAAGCCGACAGACAGGAAAGGATAAATATGATCCTGGATAAGATATCCAAAGGCGGTTACGACAGTTTGACTAAAGTAGAAAATGAAACATTATTCAGTGAACGGCAGAAGA
>CAYQZL010000066.1:0-22557 GCA_964421975.1 uncultured Rikenellaceae bacterium | reverse complement strand
GCACGCCGCACGCCGGATACCGGAGATAAGTAAATTTATAACCAAATATATTCACAAAATGAGGAAACTGATTTTTGTGCTATTAATAGTGAGCGGCTGTACATCCGGTACTTATAATGGAAGACCTGAGATATCTCTGGCAGGTGAATGGGAATTCAGGATCGATTCACTTGATCAGGGAATTGAGCTGCAATGGTATAATTCAGCTTTTAATGAAAAGGTAAAGCTTCCGGGATCATTGGCTGATAATGGAAAGGGAAATGATGTTACAATGAATACTCAGTGGACGGGTGATATTATTGACAGATCCTGGTTCACGGAAAAGAAATATGAAAAATACAGGCAAACCGGCAACATAAAAATACCGTTCTGGCTGAAACCGGTCAAATATTATAAGGGACCAGCCTGGTACCGTAAAGAAATTGAAGTTCCCGAAAGCTGGAACGGGACCAGAGTGATACTCTTTCTGGAAAGATGTCACTGGGAATCAAAAGTATATATTAACGGAAAGGAAGCAGGAACAAATAACAGTCTGGCAACACCTCATGAATATGATATTACAGAATTTGTAAAATCCGGGAAAAACAATATTAATATCCGGATCGACAACCGGATAATAATTCCGATAGGCGTTAATTCCCACAGCATAAGTGATCACACCCAGGGTAACTGGAACGGTATCACAGGAGAAATAAAGCTTATTTCAACTCCGCAGGTTTATATTAATGAAGTAAAGGTCTTTCCGGATATTGAGAAGAAGGTGGCAAAAGTAATAGTCAGTATAAAAAATCCCGGCAGAAATGATTTTAACGGAAAGTTATACCTCAGCGCTGCAACCTTCAATTCAGACCGGTCCAAAAAGCTGCCGGTAAAAAAGATTTCAGTCATAACAAATTCGGAAGAGCAACAGGTAATTCTTAACTATAAGATACTGAATCCTGAATTATGGAGTGAATTCAATCCTGTTGTCTACAGACTATCAGCTACTCTAAAGGGATCTGATAAGAAAACTGATGATCAGGTGTCAGTTGATTTCGGTATGCGTGAGTTCAGAGCTAATGGTACACGTTTTGAGATCAACCGTACGCCGGTCTTTTTAAGAGGTACAACGGAATGCTGCATATTCCCTCTGACAGGTTATCCTCCTGCAGATACCGTTTCGTGGGGAAAAGTATTGAAGACCTGCAGAGATTACGGACTGAATCATGTCAGGTTCCATAGTTTCTGTCCCCCCGAAGCAGCATTCGTGGCAGCTGACAAGCTTGGGATCTATTTTCATATCGAGTGCAGTTCATGGGCAAACCAGGGTGCTTCGCTGGGTAATGGCGGAGCTGTTGACAGGTTTATATATGAAGAAGGTGACAGGATACTTGAAAAATATGGGAATCATCCCTCTTTCTGTATGCTTGCCTATGGTAATGAACCGGCCGGAAAGGAACAGAATGCTTATCTGGGGAAGCTTACAGAATACTGGAGGGCAAAAGATAACCGCAGAGTATATACTTCAGCGGCAGGATGGCCGGTTATACCTGAAAATGATTATCACCTGATTCCGGCTCCAAGGATACAGCAATGGGGTCAGGGTTTAAAGAGTATAATTAACGGAGAGCCACCACAGACAATGTTCGACTTCAGCGAATCAATAAAGAATTATAATGTTCCGGTAGTGGGTCATGAAATAGGACAGTGGTGTGTTTATCCAGATTTTAAGGAAATTGAAAAATATACAGGTACACTTAAGCCGACCAACTTTGAGATTTTCAGGGAGACACTTGAAAAAAATAATATGGGTGAGCAGGCTGAGGATTTCCTCATGGCGTCAGGGAAACTTCAGGCACTTTGTTACAAGGCTGATATAGAGGCGGCTTTAAGGACTCCAGGATATGCCGGATTTGAAATGCTGCAGCTTCATGATTTTCCCGGACAGGGTACAGCGCTTGTCGGTATCCTTAATCCCTTCTTTGAATCAAAAGGATATATAACCCCTGAAGAGTTCAGGATGTTCTGTAATGAGACTGTCCCGCTTGCCCGGATGGAGAAGATGATCCTAAGGAACGGAGAAACATTTGAAGCCCGTGTGGAAATTGCACACTTCGGCCAGGCACCTTTAAGGAATGTAAAAATACCCTGCAGGTTGACAGATCATAATGGAAAGATCGTGCGGGAAGAAATAATGAGTATGCAGGAGCTGGGCATCGGCAACAATATAGTGGGAATATTCGCTATGGAAACCGGAGGATTTTCAGAGGCACAGAAGCTGAAATTTGAAGTTTCGGTTGCCGGCACCGGGTTCAGGAATCAGTGGGATCTTTGGGTGTATCCGGAATCCGGGAAAACTGATCCTGGGGAAATTTATATAACGGATAACCTTGACAGGAATGCAGAAGAGATCCTTAAAAAAGGAGGATCAGTACTGTTGCTTGCTTACGGCAGGGTGGGAAAAGCAAAAGGAGCTGATGTTGCAATAGGATTTTCAAGCATCTTCTGGAACACAGCCTGGACCAGGAATCAGCCGCCACACACCCTTGGAATTTTATGCGATCCTGACCATCCTGTTTTTAATGGTTTCCCGACTGAATATCACACTAACTGGCAGTGGTGGGATCCGGTCACCCATTCACAGACTATGATCCTTGACGACTTCCCTGTAGAACTCAAACCACTTATACAGCCAATTGATACATGGTTTGAGAACAGGAGACTTGCGCTGGCCTTCGAATCGCTTACCGGTGGAGGTAAAATTCTCGTCTGCAGTATTGATATGGGAAATTTACCTGATGACAGACCAGTATCCAGACAACTTCTCGGTTCAGTGATCAATTATATGAAAAGCAAAAATTTCAATCCGGCAGTCGACCTGGGATTAAATCAGCTCCGGGAACTGTTGATTGAGAATTAAATATAAATTTGTAAAAACAAAGTATATTTCTATAAAGATCAGATATCAGTTCAAATAAAATCAAACTCAGAACCATGAACCAGAATTATTCCCGCCGCAGATTTATTAAGAAGACAATAGGTGCAGGAGTTGTCATTGCAGGAGCCGATCTTGCATTGTTACAGACATCATGTTCCGGATCACGTAATAAATATGATGCTAAAGGTTTACCGACAACCATACTGGGTAAAACCGGAGTGGTTATTCCCAGGATTGCCATTGGTCTGGGGTCGAGATTTCTGACGATCAAAACCCTCGACGAAGCCATTGCCATGTGTAATTATGCTCTTGATAACGGGTTATATTACTGGGATACTGCACACACATATGTCAATAACGAATCCGGGGCAATAAGTGAGGAAAGGCTGGGTCATATAATTAAGGACAGAAGAGAAGAAATATTCCTTTCAACAAAGATAGCAGCACGTGATACAGAGGGGGCAAAATCGCAGATCGAGCTCAGCCTGAAACGGCTTCAGACCGATCACCTCGACATGATGAAGATACATGCGGTAGCATCTCCCGAAGATGTTAACGAGATCTGCAAGACCGGAGGGATCCTGGATCTTTTCTCAAAAATGAAAGAAGAAGGAGTAACGAAGTTCATCGGATTTTCCGGACATGGAAATGCACAGGCATTGAAGATGATGATCGACACGGGAAGGTTTGACAGCATGCTTTTTGCCATGAATCATTATGCCGGACCATCTGACTCCAGACAGGAGCTTTTGATCCCGGATGCAAAAGAAAAGGGAATGGGAGTAATGCTTATGAAAGCGGTGCGACCAAAGGAAACCATAGAAGGTGTCAGTATTCCGGAACTTGTAAGATTCGCACTTTCCCTTGAGGGTCCTGATGGCGTTGCAGTTGGTATGGACAGTAAGAAAGTTGTGGATTCAAACCTGGATATCCTGAGGAACTTCAGCCCTATGAATACTGAGGAGAAGATCAGATATGCTTCACTGCTGTCACCTTTCTTCCGCCATGAAAATCTGCCATGGATGAAGACAGGATACCGCGACGGATTCCTGGGATGAAAATGCAGCATTATTTTATATCAGCTGTCTAAACGTATAAAGGTGTATTTGATTTTACCATCCTTTACATGAAAGTCAAGATAACCGGCATTATCCGTATCGTCTTTTAATGGCTCAAGTACAATATAGGTTGTAATTCCGAAGACCTCTTCAGATCTTTTATGATCGTGTCCTGATACCAGCATATCCACATGATACCTGGTAAACAGGTCAATTAGTATATTTAATTCTTCAACTTCAGGATTTGAAATTTCCGAAAGCCTGAAGCGGAAGAAATTAATATGAGTGAACACAATGCAGCGACGGTAATCGGATCTTAGTTCCTGTAATATTTTCTCAAGCCAATCAAGCTGATCATTTCCCAGTGTTCCGCTTCCTGAATCAAGGCTGATGTAGAGGTCTGTGCCTCCGGGAGTTTTTACAGTAAAATAATACACTGAAGCTCCAAACCTGGCATAAAACTCATTCCACCCTGTATTAGGCCAGAGGTCATGATTCCCCGGTGTCATAAATGATAACAGGGAACCCTTCGGTTGCAGACACCCTTCAAGCTCGTCGCATGCTTTTTTTTCACCGGTGGTCAGATCGCCGGCCATCACAATAGCAATAGCTTTTTTCTGTTCTGCTATACTGATTACGCTTTTAAGGTTTCTGGAGGTTCCGATGTGACTGTCGCCCATGAACAGTATTGTATAGTCATCTGATGTAGTGATGATTTCCCTGTAAGGATGGTTTTCATTCCACTTCATCGATTGAAAGAATCTCTGATTTACCGAGTGTTCTTCCTGAGGAAATACATAATCTTTCTCGCATGATACGATCGTTAATGCCATTGTTGCAGAAAGCAACAGCCTGATTTTTACCTGAAGTTCCATATGATTCCTGTTCTTAAAAAATATCCAAAATGATTGATAGCAAGATTAGGAGCGCCGGCAGCTTTGTACCAGAACTCCTCAAAAAGACAAATCCTGGATGAGGGCTTGAAATAACCATGAAGACATAGAGAGGGATTTGTTTCCTGGCTTATTATATAATGATCCATATCTGTCAGTGTTAAGCCTATATTCCATTTGTCATCAGGCTGTTTAAGATTATAGCAGAATGAATACATTATATTTAACTTCTCGTGAAGCCTCCGGCACTTCTTGTCGATCTCAAAATCTTCAATTGCCCTGTTCCTGAATACATAGGTCCTCGAATTTGTGCCAAGGGCCATTTCAAAATGTCTGCGCATCATTTTAATGTATGCACCAATGTTGTTCTCACGCAATAGTCCTGAACTGATTGTCCAGGTGCAGAAACCTTTCAGTTCATACCGGCTCCTTCCGGCAACAATATACCTCGAAGCATTTATTGTACATCCTGAAAACATTACGGAACCGGGACTCCGCAGATCATTCTGAAATCCGGTTTCAACCCGGTATTTCGCGGATGCCAGGTATCCGGAAAATGATGATTTGATGAATATTCCATCAGATACATTATTCACACCCATATCGGTGTAAAGGTTCATGCCCGGTTGCCCATTTACGGCTGCACAAATGATCAGGCAGAGGTTAAAAGCAGTAATTCTGCAAATAAAAATAGGTTGCATGGCGGCTGGTTATTAGGTTCATTGATATTCAGATATTTGATCAGGATGGTTTTCATGTTCACTGTTATTCGCAACAAGTTAATCCAACAACCGGACCAAACCGCATAACAATAAGATAAACAGATATATATGAGAGAATATACATATTTTTATCAATAGTAACTGTAGCATTTTGCTACAATTAATTGACTCATAATGCTACATTTTATAACTTTACTGATAATTAAGCTCTTTCAGCGGGAAGTATTTTTACATGTGATGAAATCAGATCATTCAGGAAAGATCCTGGTCGTTGATGATGATAAAGATGTACTGTTTACAGCACAGCTTGTTCTGAAAAGATTTTTTAACAGGGTAGATATCCTTGACCGTCCCGCATTGATACCCGAACATCTCAGGAAGACCGGTTATGATGTGATCCTGTTGGACATGAATTTCTCGAGGGGCAGTACTTCGGGCAGGGAGGGGCTTGAGTGGCTTGAAAAAATTCTGACGATAGATCCGAGAGCATGTGTTCTTACGACCACTGCTTATGGTGAGATCAGTCTGGCGGTACAGACCATGAAGAAGGGAGCGGCAGATTTTATTATTAAGCCCTGGATTAAAGATCAGCTGGTTTCATCAGTCAGGAATGTGCTGGACCGGAAAGAACAGAAAAGCCACTCCGTGCTTAATACTCCTGACACAGATATTAAAAATAGCAGGCTGTCGAAATATCCTGAAATTATAAGTAAATCACCCGCAATGAAGAAGGTTCTGGAAACGATCAGGGTGGTTGCTCCCACAGATGCAAATGTCCTTATTATGGGTGAGAACGGAACAGGCAAGGAGCTTGCGGCATTTGCACTTCACAAGGAATCCCTGAGAAGGTACAAATCTTTCGTTCATGTTGACCTTGGTGCAATTCCTGAGACGCTGTTTGAATCCGAACTGTTCGGTCATACCCGGGGAGCATTTACCGATGCAAAGGAAGGTAGAGCGGGGCGATTTGAGACTGCATCAGGAGGTACCCTTTTCCTGGATGAAATAGGGAACCTCAGCCTGCCGCTCCAGGCCAAACTGCTGACTGCGGTCCAGAACAGGGAGGTAATAAGGATAGGTAGTAATTTTTCAATCAATGTTGATGTAAGACTGATCTGTGCTACAAACATGCCATTATATGAAATGGCTGATAATTTCGAATTCAGGCAGGATCTGCTTTACAGAATTAACACCGTGGAGCTGATTATTCCGCCATTGAGGGAGAGGAAGGAAGACATATGTATTATTACAGATTTTTACCTCAGCCGGTTTTCAGAGCAATATAAAAAGCAGGGTTTAGAGATTGAGGACCAGGCATTGAAGAAACTGGAGGAATATCACTGGCCGGGCAATATAAGAGAACTAGCCCATGCTGTGGAAAGAGCAGTCATACTCTGCAGAAACTCAAAGCTGTCGTCTGAAGATTTTCCCTTAAAAATAAAATCACCCCATGCTGATAATCCTCAGGAATGCGTGATCCGTGTTGAGGACTATGAGAGGAAAGCCATAACCGATGCCCTGGGCAAACATAATGGGAATCTGTCCAAAGCTGCTGATGAACTGGGAATAGCACGGAGTACACTTTACAGAAAAATATCACATTTCGGGATTGGTAACTGAATATTCTTTAAATCCTAAATACATAATGCGCAAGATCTGGCAATACATTTCAAATCTGGGAATAAGCGGAACAGAAGACCACCCTGATCAGAGAGCAATAATCCTTACAAATCAGCTTAATTTTGTGATGTTCATTTCAATGCTGATCCTCTTTGCCGCTACCTTTATGGCTCTCAGGCTCACTAATGATTATATGTCCTACGGAACATTGAGGATATTAGCCCTTCTTTTACTGAGCTTTCTGAATCTTCTGGCTGCCAGATCCGGATTTGTCAATCTGAGCAGGCTTTCCCTGGTTTTTCTTCCAACCCTGATCTTTCTTCTCGGACCAACAATTATCTTAGGTTATGTCGAGGAGGAGAGCTATACATATTACCCCTACGTTGTTATTGCTGCATCAATCATACCTCAGTTGATATCAATCCGAAAAAAGAAAAATTCCTCTACTGGTTTTCAGTTGTTTTTTATTTATTACTGACAGTGTTCATCGATATAATAATGGTCAGGTTCGGGAAAGAACATTTTCCGATAATTGACAGGATAAATACATTCTACCCTTTTTATAAGATCTCACAGGTTGCTGTATTCATGTTCATTAATGCCGGCATCTTCTACCTCAGGATACTTAATTTCCGGTACGAAGAGGAATTGGGAAGGAAGAACACGGAACTTGATATTCAGAATAAAGAGCTCAGGACGCAAAAGGAAAAGATTGAGAAGCATAAGGATGAGCTCATAAGCAGAGAAATAAGTACATGGCAGAAACTGGTCAGCATCATCTCACATGAAATAGTCAATTCCGCAATACCGATAACAAATCTTGCAGGAATGACCGGTCAGATGCTGGAGGATGAGTCGGGTACAGTTCTTAAGCCGGCCAGGATAGAGGAAGAAACAATTGAGGATATACATCATAGCATAAGGGTAATAGAATCCCGCACGCAGGCTCTTGTAAATTTTGTGAAGGCAACCAGGAACCTCACACAGATACCCAGTCCAAATAAAAGACGTTTTTCAGTAGCAGAACTTTTTGATCGTATCTCAATTCTCTATCAGGCTAAATTAAAGGAAGCCGGAATATCTTTTGAGAACCAGGTTACACCACCGGACCTGATCATTGAAGCCGACCTTGAACTCATTGAACAGGTCATTATAAATCTGATCCGGAATGCAGTTGAAGCAATACATGAAATAAAGGATCCCATGATCTCGCTAAATGCAGTTAAAGATGATGAGGGACAGGTAAAGATATCGGTTTCCGATAACGGCGAAGGTATAAGTAATGAGATCCTCGAAAAGATCTTCATCCCCTTTTATTCGACAAAACCCGGGAATTCGGGGATTGGACTGAGCCTGTCGCGGCAGATCATGATGCTGCATAACGGACAGATCGAAGTGAAATCCGGATCAGGTGAAAATACAACCTTTACTCTGGTTTTTTAACAGAATTAATACTAACCTATTCTTTTCCTGATTGCTTCCCAGGTCCCAGTTATCAGGAAACTCTCTTCCATAAGGCTTATCATTCTCTCAAAGCGTTTCATCGGTACGGCGAAGGTCAGAACATCTTTTGGTACACAGGGTCTGGCAGAAGGATCGAATAAGCCTATTACTGCTCTTTGCCTTTCAGTTTTACTCTCCATATAGGGATAATAGACAATGGAACTGCAGCCGGCGCCAAAAGGAGTGAACGTCCCGTTGGGTTCAGTCTGGTCAAAATTCGCCAGGGTATATAATCCCGACAATACATCAGGTGTGGCAAAAAAGATCACCACCTCAGGATTATCATTTTCGGTGAGCTTGTCCCATCTTTTAAAAACTATATTTCTTCCGTCAGCATGTAATTTCTTATGATCTTTCATGAAAGCTCTTACCTGTTCAGGTGTGCGTAGATATCTTTCTCCCTCAGTCCGCTCATTTCCGCATGAAAGAAAATATTCAAAATCAGGTCTCATCTTTTCAGTATAACCGAGATATCTTCTGGCTCCTCCGCATTTTATTCTTTCAGCATTGTAAACCAATGATCTGCCTTTTCTTACTTTGGCAAGCTCACAGATTATACAGCTGCTGATTTCTGATTTCTTTCTCCATTCGGCATTTCCGTCACCGTCAGTATAATAAAATGTTACCGGAAGTTCCGCATTTCCGAAGTACTTTTTCCATAATGCTATAAATGATTCTTTAAGTTCGGGCGTCATATTATTATTTGATTAAAAGATCGATTACAATGTTATTATTCAGGTCCACACTTGTTCTATTTTTTCCTGATTTAATTATGTAAGGTGACAGATTAGTTTTGGTATTCCCATTGATTTCATATTCCGGCAGTTCAATCAGAACTGATCCATCACCGGAGCTTTTTTGACGAATAACATCTTTACCATTTTTGTCTGTTATTACGATCTCAGCATCCGGTAACGGACTTCCTTTTTTATCATGCAGATTTATTTTAAGTGTCCGGAAAACCGAATAGCTATGTTGTTGTCCGGTTTCATCGATCGCGAATTCCATCCCGTTGAAAATATTGGAACGGAATTCTGTCCCAATGGCAACACTTCCTGATCCTTCATCTGAACCCATTCTCACCGGTTTGAAATCAATAAGAGTATTCCGTGACCTTGAGATAGTATTACCGGCAAGTATTGTTTTTTCTGCACTTCCGTAAGAACATGCCACCCATACAGGAGTAACATTGGATACAATATTATTGTTATATATTTTTCCACCCCGGGAATTGCCGATATAAAAAGCAAAGGCTTCGGCATCGGATTCAGGATCTTCCTGGTTAATTATAATATTGTTCCCGAATATTTCATTATCACCGCCACTGGCACTGTAGAAAAATGCTGAGGCCATCGGAATATAATCGGGATACTGTTTGTATTTTTTCCCGGTAATGTAAAACTTATTATTATACACCCTGTTGCCATAACAGCCTCTTGGCGATCCAGGCTTTGCTCCGTAATCTGCGAGACGTATCGCATTGGTACTTAAATGAAGATGGTATTCGCAACTTGGTGGAGCTGCATTAATGTGAAACTCATTATTAAAAATCTCAATCCCGCGATGAACATATACTTCTATTCCTGAACCAATCTCCGGTTTGAAAAGGTTCTCAAAAATCCTGGAACTGTCTCCCATTGCCATTATACTATAATGATTGGTGACAGTCTGGCGGTTTACAAAATAGTTGTGATGGATGGCTGAAAAATCTCCCCTGAAAGCGAGACAACCCTGACCTCCGTAAAATTCGGAGAATGATACTTCTGAAGATTGTGTACCTCTAAGGTCAACTGCATAGAATTCAGCACCATGTCTGTTGATGATGAAAGGATTTTCCACATTGAAGGTACAATTTGTAATGACAGCCTGTTCAACATCAACAGCTGTTGTGTTGATGCCTGAAGTGCTTATCTTTATATTATCAAGAATGATTCTGACATTTTCGGCTGTGGACTGGATAGCGTGGGAGAGAATACCGGCGGTGGCATTCTTTATTTCACCATTTTTGATGGTAATGGTACCTGTTCCTTTTACCACGGGAATTCCTTCAACAGGTTTCCCGGAAGTTACATCATCAGTATAATCGAAGAATGCAGAGTGCAGATTGTTATAGAGATGATCATAATGACCCAGAGGATGTGTTTCTTCAACAATACCAATACCAACATCCATAGCAGGTCTGATATCGATCTCGTCGACAAGACAATCATTTTCTGCCCTGATCCTGATGCGATATTTTCCTGAGGGAATGTTATTCAGATGTGCAAAAACAAAACCACCTCCCAGTCTGGCGGAACGGTTGATCACCGGACAGCTGATTCTTGCAGAGTCGCCATATTCAGTGAGACAGCTAAGCTCTTTTCCCTCTTCGTCATCAACAAATATGCTGATACGCATATCATTTCTCAGGTCGCCTTTCATATCGGAGTAATAATTTCCTGTTATACCGCACATTGCATAATATGATCTGTTGGCAACAGGAAGATAAACATACTCTGAAGCTATTTCATCACCTGCCTTAAGCCTGAGAATCTTCTTCCCGATGAATGCATGTGTTAGCTCAGTATCTTCGATTTTTGCTCCGGGAGCTTTCGAGATATCCCATCCGGTTAAACCTTCCTCAAAACCATAGTTTGTAACATGTCCGTAATTCCCATCTGCATAGATTATTGTATATCCGTTAAGATCCATTGTGATATCTTTCCCCAGAAAAATTGTGCTTTTCGGAGATAAAATATCATTTGTCAGTACATATGTAGCACCGGGGATATCATAACAGCCTGCCTTGCTTACCGGTATTTCATCATCTGAAGGGATCCTGTGTTCGACCGCCCTGTACTGTCCGTATGATTGTTGTGATAAAAGAACGGATAAGGTGGTGCAGTACAAAATGATAATTAATTTTCTGGTCTTCATGGATAATATTTTTTGTCCGGAAGGGAAGTCTGATTATTCCAAATCCGGAATTCAGAATGTCCAACGATCTGTTTAAATATCTACGTATTTTAATACGTATTTTAATACATATTAAAATACGTAGATTCGGAGTTCAATACAAAATAAACAATTCAAACAAATATAATAGAAATATATCATGCTTATTGTATTGGAGATACAGAGCCTTTATTTAATAAAAAATTTATATTGCCGATAAAATTAACATTGAACGACTAAATTGATTTATTTTAATGGAATTATTAATGTTATATAAGTCATGTTAATTCTGGATAGTGAAGCCGGGAATTATGTGGTTTCAGAAGGGAAAAGATACTCATATTTTGCAGGGAATAATTACCTGGGACTATCAAATAATCATTTGGTTAAAGAAGCTTCAATCCGGGCGATTGAAAAATACGGATCTGGTTTCTCTGCCTCAAGACAGACAACAGGTACTTCAACTCTTCACCTTGAACTTGAAAAGGAGCTCTCTTTGTTCAAGGATAAAGAGGATACTGTAATATTTGCATCGGGTTATATGAGTAACAAAATAATGATGCAGGTATTGCGTAAAGAATATTCTGCCATTTATATAGACAAATCGGCTCATTCCAGCATCAGAGACGGTATACCAAAAGATATTTCGAAGGTTTATTATTATGATCACTGTAACATTGCTCATCTTGAAACACTTCTTAATAGAACAAAAAGATACAGGCCGCTTATCATTTCGGATGGTTTATTTGCACTGACTGGTGAGATAGCTCCGCTTGCTGACATTATGGATCTGGCAGACAGGTTCAATGCCATTGTTATTGTTGATGATGCTCATGCAACAGGTATCCTGGGAAAGGAAGGGAGAGGTACGCCTGATTATTTTCATCTTGGATCAGCAACAAACCTGTACCAGACAGAAACAATGAGCAAAGCTTTTGGCTCTTACGGTGGATTTATTTCCGGCAGTCGCGAACTGATAAGATCAATCAGGGAAAGCTCTGCCATGTACCAGGCATCAACCTCCCTGCCACCACCGGTAGTTGCAGCGGGACTGGCTTCTGTTAAGTTGATGAAGGAACATCCTGAATTAAGGGAAAGGGTTTCTGAAAACGCAAACCGTATCAGGTCAGGGGCGATAAGGCTGGGATTCCATACCATAACAAGCTGTACGCCTATCATTCCGTTATTATTCAGATCTTATGACAGTGCATCGGGACTATCTGAATTTATGAAAGAGAATAGTATTATTGTCCCTCTGATAAGCTACCCTGTCGAAATGGACGGTTTTCTGCTACGGATAACCGCTTCGGCAATACATACCGGAGGACAGATCTCGGAATTGCTGGATGTTTTAAAAAAATGGAGAGAAAAAGAAACAGTTTCTGTATGATTTCATATTAACAAAGAGAAGATGAATAAAAAACTCAGAGGTATTATTTTTTATGCGTTAGTAATAATTGCCTCATCTGTTCACGCACAAACGGAAAACAATCCTTATGGGAAAGCCCGGCTTTTGAACAGTCAGGATAATGGATTCAGAGGGATCTGGTATATGAACGAACCTCTTGATAATGAGTATAAATTTAAATACAGCGGAGGCTTGGGAACATATCCTGCAAACCATTACCCATTTTCTGTATATGTTCCTGAGGTCAATAAGACTTTTTTCTGTTATGGCGGTACAGATGATTCGAATTCAACACTTTTGCATGAGGTTGCATGGTTTGACCATTCAACAGGAGAAATTTCGAATCCCACAATCGTTCTGGACAAAGCCACAACTGATGCTCATGATAATCCGGTAATGCAGGTTGATAAAGACGGATATATCTGGATCTTTTCCACATCTCACGGAACGGGAAGGCCTTCATTTATTCACAGAAGCTCAATGCCTTATGATATAGCAAAATTTGAACGCATCGATGCAACCAAAACAGTTGATGGGAAAGAGGTCCCGATGAATAATTTTTCATATCTGCAGATCTATTATGACAGGAATGAAGGATTTCTTGGGCTTTTTACACATTACGAAAGACTCAATCTGCAGCTTGGCGTGACAAATGTCAGAGTCATTTCATGGATGGAAAGCAGGGATGGGATCCACTGGTCGGAATGGAAAGACCTGGCAGTTATTGATGAGGGAAGTTATCAGTCGAGCGGCCAGAAAGGAACACGGATCGGGACATCATTCAATTATCATCCTCATCGTCAGGAAAGACGGGGACTGAACTACAGAACAAATTTATATTGTCTCATAACTGATGATTTCGGCAGGACATGGAAGACCGTAAATGGGACAAAAGTAAACCTTCCTCTCACAACTGTTTCAAATGAAGCTCTTGTTCATGATTATTCTGCTGAAGGTATGAATGTATACATAAGTGATCTCAATTTTGACAAAAAAGGCAATCCGGTTATACTTTATCTCACAAGCAAAGGACCTTATTCCGGTCCCGAGAATGATCCGCGGCAATGGTATACGGCATGGTGGTCGGGTAAGGAATGGAGAATAAATCCGGTTACCACTTCAGGGAATAATTATGACGCAGGTTCAATATATACTGAAGAAAACAAAAGATGGAGGATTATCGGTTCCACAGAAACAGGTCCGCAGCCTTATAATACAGGTGGTGAAGTGGCAATGTGGAAATCGGGGAATAAGGGAAAGACCTGGATCAAGGTAAAACAACTTACACACAACAGTGAATATAACCATGCTTATGTTCGCCGGCCGGTCAATGTCCATTCCGGGTTCTATGGATTCTGGGCAGACGGACACGGAAGGCAACAGTCGGATTCACGTCTCTATTATTGTGACAAAGAGGGGAATGTAGTCAGACTTCCCGGGAAAATATATTGATTACACCATTTTGGATTTTCGAAAAAAGACCTTTGTGCTACCCCAGTTTGATATTTCATAAATTTTATCCTGAAATTTTTACCCGTTTACTTTTGTACATTTAATAAATTTGCAACAGAGGAAGATAATTTTCAATCCTGCTTTTTTTAATGACGAAAATAAAGGATAATCCTGCGGACGATAAGCTGGTTATTAAACTTCGGCGTGATGACGAGTGTGCTTTTAAGGAACTATTCGACAGGTATAGTAAAAAGCTTTATTATTTTTCATTAAGGTATCTTCGCAATAATGAAGAATCAGAAGAACTGGTTCAGACGGTATTTATAAATTTGTGGGAACACCGGAAATCACTGAGAGATGATATGCCAGTTAAAAGCTATATTTACCGCTCTGCAGTAAATTACATATATAATCAATTGAAGAAGAGAGCTATTCATGCAAAGTTTGTGGATTCGGAGTTGATCAGGGAAGAAATCCATTCCAATCCTACTTATGAAAAGGTTCTCTTCAACGATATGGAACGTTCGATAAATTCGATAATAGACACCCTTCCCCTCCAGCAAAAGGAGATATTTTTACTGAGCCGTTATGAAAACCTTTCCCACAAAGAAATAGCAGAAAAGCTGGATCTGTCGGTCCGTACTGTGGAAAATCAGGTTTTCAGAGCATTAAAAATCATTCGCAGCAGATTGCAGACGCAGATCATATTCCTGATTTTGTTGTTTAAGTCAGCTTTCTTCAATACTCTTTGAACATTTTCCCGGGATTCTAATATTACACGATCCCCCTTAATGATTCCTCCGGCCTATAGAGCCTGGGTGAAAAGACTCCATTATTGCACCGCTGATACTTTTAAAGATTCCCTTTAATTCTGACAGTGGCAGATTAAAATTAAGGGACAACCTAATTCATAAGGTTTTACGAGAAAATCAAAAATTTTATGAGTAGTTCATAACTTTTAATTGTATTACATATACAAACCAGTCCAATTTATGACTAAGCAGGAAAGGGAAATAACTGAAAATCTTTTAAAAGAATATTTAGACGGCAAATGTTCCGGATATGAGATCAGGCAGCTTTATGAGATCCTTAAATCACCAGAAAATGAAATACAGGTCAAAGATATACTGATGACTCATCTGGATAAGTTCGATGATTCGCAAGTTGAAAGCAATAATGTGAATTTAGAAGGAATCTGTGAACGGATACTTTCGGATATCCGGAAAATGCGAAAAACAGGGCCGGATTTTAATCAGACGGGGAGACCTTACATCACTAAAAGGCTTATAATTGAGATCTTTTCTTTTGCAGCTGTTTTTCTTGTTGCTTTTTTCCTGGGAAGAATCAATTACAATAAAAATATTGTTGTTCCATTAATACCTGAGGAAATATCATATAATGAAATTACGGCTCCCCTTGGAGCAAAATCTGAAGTGAGGCTTTCTGACGGAACAAGGATCATATTGAATGCCGGAAGTAGTATTAAATACAATACAGCATATAATACAGATAACCGCGATCTTTCACTTGAGGGTGAAGCATATTTCAGGGTAGCCAAAAATAAAGATCTTCCCCTTGTGGTAAATACGGGAGAACTGATTATCACTGCAACGGGAACAGAATTCAATGTTAAAGCCTATTCGGAAGATGGTATAATTGAAACAACTTTGATTGAAGGGAATGTAGAGATAACGCAGAAGGGTGATAATGAAGATAATGAAAATAATGAAGTACTGGAGCTTAAACCAAATCAAAAAGCTATTTATACAAGTGAATCTGACCAAATCATTCTTGAAAGGATAAGAGAGGCCGAGCCACTTGCAATCAAACCATCCAGGGCTACAACTGAAAATTTACTCGTTTCACCAAAAACTGATATTGATCAGGTAACAGCCTGGATAAATAATAAACTCATAATCAGAAAGGAAAATTTTGAAAGTCTTTGCGTTAAGCTCCAGAGGAAGTACGATGTGACCTTTGTTTTCGGTGATGAGGAGATAAAGAAATACCGTTTCACCGGGGTACTGCTGGACGAAACTTTTGAACAGGTAATGGATGTAATAAAACTGGTTGCCCCTGTTGATTATTCAGTTGATGGTAAAGTGGTTACCCTGGTGTCAGACAGGAACCGCGCAGGAAATTGAAAATGAGAAATAACTGATGATATATCATGTATAACTTTATATTAACTGCCTATGGGTAAAACCTGTAACCCGAAAATAAAAGGGAGGATAACAGATTGCGGCTGTTTCCTCCCGTGAAAGTCAAAGTACCTTACAATCATATTCCTGGTTCGCACCAGGATAAATAATGTATAACTTAAACTATCAGATTATAAAATTATGAAAAAAAAGTTTGTGAGATTTTATTTGTGGAAGAAACCTAAAATTCTGTTAATTATGAAACTATCGGCCATTTTCATGGTAGTATTCACATTGAATCTTTCTGCGACCGGATTTGGTCAGTTTTCCTTTGCTTCCGAAGGGAAAAAGATCAGGGAAATAATGGATATCATTGAAAGAGAAAGCAATTACCGGTTCTTTTATAACGATGAATTTGAATCTGTCGATAAGGTTGTTGACCTGAAAATCAAGGATAAGGACATTAATCAGGTCCTTGACCACTTACTGGCATCAACAGATTATACCTACAAGGTGTTCGCCAACAACCTTGTTGTAATTTCATTGAAAGATGAGGTCCGCGAGTTGGTTGAGGGTCAGCAGAATATTGTAAAAGGTATGGTTACCGATGAACAGGGTAATCCGCTGCCCGGTGTTACCGTGATCGTGAAGGGTACCACAAGAGGGAGTACTTCGGATATCAATGGTAATTACAGTATTGCAATTGATAATCCTCAGACAGTTCTGGTATTTTCTTTTGTAGGACATATAAGTCAGGAAGAAACCGTGGGAAACAGAGTGCAGATCAATATTACTCTTAAAGAAGATGTTGTTGCACTTGAAGAAGTAGTCGTGGTCGGATATGGCACGATGCGTAAAAGCGATCTTACAGGGTCAGTTGTTTCGGCCAACATCGAAGCATTCAGTGAAATCCCCAATGTGAACATCATGCAGTCTCTTCAGGGAGTTGCTCCGGGGGTTCAGATCGGGCAGGTTAACCAGGCAGGCCAGGAACCAGCAATTCAGATCAGGGGTGTGAATACACTCAGTGGGAATGACGACCCTTTAATTATCGTTGATGAAATCATTTACAGCGGAAGAATGGGGGATCTTAATCCGGCTGATATAAAATCTATTGAAGTGTTGAAGGATGCAAGCAGCAAGGCTATTTATGGTTCACAGGCAGCAAATGGAGTAATTCTGATCACTACAAAAAGTGGTAAGAAATCCGAGAAACCTGTATTTAATTACTCGGGATCAATATCTTTTCAATCCCCGACAATAGATGCCGGACTTCTTAATTCACAGCAGACTCTTGAAAAAGTAAAAGGTATATATTATACAAAAGCTTATCTCGCACCGGATTATACAGAACCAAATCCCGCCTGGACCTGGGGACAGACTGAACTTGTTCCTGCATTACTTACGGGGATTCAAAATAGTGTTGATTATGATTGGTGGAATGAACTGACCTCGCCCGGATTTATTGAGGATCATATGCTTAGCTTAAGCGGGGGCATGGAGAAAACAACTTATTACCTTTCAGGAGGCTATACTGAGGAGAATGGATTTATTGTGAATGATAATTATAAAAGGTACACCAGCAGGATCAATTTTAAAAATGATATAAAGGACTGGTTAACAATTGGTATGAACACTTTCGGATCATTTACAGATCTTTCGGGTGAGAGTCCTTCCTATAGTACAATAGTTACTACATCTCCCTTCGTAACTCCATTTGATGCAAATGGTAATCTGATAGTTTATCCGAAAGGAGAAAGTACAACTCATCTTAATCCGTTATTGAATGTACAGTCGGATGACAAACAAATAAGGAACAGGATATCTGGTATTTTTTATGCAAATATTATTGTCCCGAAAATAACCGGGCTGAGTTACCGTCTAAATTATAATCATTCTTTAGATTGGACTAATTCCGCAAACAGCAGTGAGTATAAATCAGCCCTTGCCGGGTATGCAATTAAAACACACGCGTCACAGCATGAAGAGACTCTCGACAATATTCTGACCTATGATAGACAGTTTAAAGATCATTCCGTAAAAGCCACTCTTGTTTATGGTTTCCGAAAGGCAGCATACAATTATACAAGGGCACAAGGTGAGAATATAACCAATATAAGCCTTTCATATAATAGTCTCCAGCAGGCTATCACACAGAGGATCTCATCCAGTGGATGGGATGAGTCTTCATTATATCAGATGGCCAGAGTGAACTATAATTTCAGGGATCGATACCTGTTTACCGGAACCTGGCGGCGTGATGGTTACAGCGGATTTGCCAAGAACAATAAATTTGCTATTTTCCCTTCTCTTGCGGTTGGATGGACAATTTCCAATGAACCTTTCTTCAATTTACCTGTAGTTGATCTGCTTAAGCTGAGGGCCAGCTACGGGCAGAACGGAAATCAGACATCACGCTACAGTTCAATTGCCCAGGTTTCTGCCATTGATGATTTCAAGTATGTTTTCGGAGACGGCGCTTCAACTTCAACCGGCCAGGCTATCACATCTCTCGCCAATAATGATCTGACCTGGGAAAAAACAGCCGGACTTAATATCGGATTGGATTTCGGGATAATGAAAAGCAGGATCAGGGGTAATGTTGAATTCTATAAGACTACTACTACGGATCTGCTCTGGAATATGGTTATCCCGGAGGTGACAGGTTTCTCTATAATAAAAACCAACATCGGAGAAGTTGCCAATAGTGGAATTGAATTCTCCATTCAGGCAATACCTGTCCAGACCAAAGATTTCGGCTGGGATCTTAGTGTTAATTTTTCAGCCAACACCAATAAAATTGTCCATCTCTTTGGTGACGATACAAATAATGATGGCAAGGAAGATGACCTTATATCAAGCGGATTATTTATCGGTAAATCGATAGGTACAATTTATTCCTACCAGATAGACGGAATCTATCAGATTGCAGATACCAGACCTACAGGATATTATCCGGGGAATTACAGGATAGTTGATCAGAACGGCGATGGCAAGATTTCCGCAGATTTCGACAGGGTATTTCTGGGAAGGAGTGAACCGGCCTTTATGGCAAGCCTTCAGAACAATCTGAAATATAAGAATTTTACTCTGCGGTTCTTCATCAATTCCATACAGGGTGGAAAAGATGGTTATCTGGGCAGCCAGGCTACTAATGCCTTAACTCTTAATTCAACAGGAAATTTTGCCAATGCCAATACCTGGACATTCTACGATTTCTGGTCAGTGACCAATCCCGATGCAAAATACTCAGTGAACTACCAGGCTCCACAGATATTAGCTGAAAGATACTCTTCACGGAGTTTCATAAGATTGCAGGATATTTCTCTTGCATATCAAATGAATCCGTCAATTATTCAGAAGATCGGGATTGAAGGGCTTAAGCTGTATGTGAGCGGTAAAAACCTGCTGACTATTACTGACTGGGATGGATGGGATCCTGAAACCAATCAGGGGATTAGTAGTACGACCCCATATCCCGTAATGAAATCATTCACCCTTGGAGTCGATTTGGCATTCTAATTTAAAAAAGGAGAAAAATGAAAAATATTATGAAGACATTTAAATACGGATTGCTGGTTTTCCTGTTCACATTTAGTATTTCCTGCAATGAAGATGAATTTCTGAATGAGGTGCCCCTTGACTTTTTCAGTCCGGAAAACTCATATGTAACAAAGAAGGATTTTGAAAGTGCAATAACTGAACTATACAGCAGAGTGCGTTTCTGTGCTTACCAGACACACGGAACTTCCGGTTCATATCCATACTATACAAGTACTGATGTTGCACATGACGGAAGGTATCAGCTGAATTCTCCTGCAAGGTTTGGCGGCCACTCTGTCTATCTTGTACCAACCAACAATGTTGTTACAGCCCAGTGGAATGCATGGTACAAGCTTATTGCAAATGCAAATACCATTATCTCCAGGGCAGATGCCTCAAAGATGACAGAAGATGAGAAAAAAGCAATCGTAGCCGAAGCCAAATTCATGAGAGCATTCGGGTACAGATACCTCGTATACCTTTATGGAGGAGTTCCACTGAATCTGGAAGAAGTAACCAGTCCCAAAACAGATTTTACGAGAGCAACAAAGGAGGAAGTGCTCAACCAGATAATTGAGGATGCAACTGAAGCAGCAAATACATTGCCGGCAATCGATAAAGTTGCAGACGGCAGGATTTCCAACCTGGTTGCCCGGCATTTGCTTGCTGAAACTTATATTGCCCTTGGAGATTATGATAAAGCTATACAAGCAGCTTCAGTCGTAATTGATGATCCCAATACTGACCTTATGACGGAACGTTTTGGAAGTATGGCCACTCAGAATCCTCAGGATAAGCGTCTTAAATTCACTCACCCGGGAGATGCCTTCTGGGATCTCTTCAGGGTCGGGAATCAAAACCGAAGCAGCGGAAACAAGGAAGCCCTATGGGTGATTCAATATGACGTTGATGTAACAGGCGGTCAGTTGCTTTCAATAGGTACCTGGGCAGTGACAAATACCACAAGAGGTGAGGGTGCAAATGTTCTTGAACGTATTGCAGGACCAGTCGCATGGATGACTTTCAAAGATCCTACAGGAGCAGAGGGAGCCCTGGGATCACCACAATCCAACTATAACTCAGGCGGACAGGGTGTCTCCCTGATGAAAAATACAGAATGGTGGCTGAATGACCTCTGGCTTAGTGACTGGGATAATGATATCAGGAATGCTCCGCATAACATTGTCCGTGATTTTGTATATAATAATCCGAAATCTGCATATTTCGATTCAAGCTCAGTTAAATATCCGAGCCCGACCAGAATAGCTCAGCTATGGAGATGGTATGCATACCCCAGCAAAATAACCACCCCGGGACAGCATCCTGCTGAATTGATAACAGATACTGAAAAGGAAAATCTGAGAGCTACTGCAGGATCAACATACAGGGATAATTATATGTTCCGGCTGGCTGAAACTTACCTGCTGAGAGCTGAAGCCTACCTTGGTAAAAATGACCTGGTTAACGCTGCAAACGATATAAATGTTGTCAGGTCCAGAGCACAAGCCAATCCTGTTGATCCGGCTGACGTGACGCTTGATTATATCCTTGACGAACGTGCAAGAGAACTGGTTTATGAGGAACCACGAAGAATAACTCTTCATCGTACCGGTAAACTTGTGGAAAGAGTACGCAAATACAACACTCTTAATAAGGATGAAATCCAGGATTATCATGGTCTGTGGCCAATTCCTTACTCCTTTATTGAAGCCAACAAAAATGCCCTTATAGAGCAAAATCCGGGCTATTAATCCTTTATATGAAGCATATCATCCGGATATATTAAAATCCGGAGATATGCTTCATTATTCTAAACTGATAGTTATCTCTTTAGTTCGTGCCTGAAGTCAGGCCGCTCAGATTTGCATGATTGAAATGAAAAAAATAAAAAGTCATCTGTTAGTACTGTTTTCTGCTTGTCTTTTGTTAATTCTTAATAATCAATGTACAGACAGAAATGATCCTGCAGACATTGTATTTATTGAGAATGAAAAGATCAGGCTTGGTTTCGATAAAGCATCCGGAAAATTTGTTGCTTTCAGCGATAAAGTTACATCTTATGAATTTATTGAGCCGGAGGCTGTTAGTGAATTACCATGGGAAGTGAGATTTCATTCTGCAGAAAACAGCGCAAATCAGCAGGGAGAGATTGTACCTTCCGGATTCACTTTTTCAAAACCTGATCCTATGACCCTTGTCTTGAAATGGAAGGGTTTTAAAGGGAGGAAGGGTTTTAATGTAAATGCCAGGATCTCTCTGGATAAGGAAAAAGCTTTATCATACTGGGAAATAAGTGTTGAGGGAATAAAAGGAAAACAGATCACGGGTGTTGTATTTCCCAGGATTGCAGGAATAAAAGATCCCGG
>CAYQZL010000065.1:2687-22607 GCA_964421975.1 uncultured Rikenellaceae bacterium | reverse complement strand
ACTCTTTCCCTACACGACGCTCTTCCGATCTTCTCAGGAAGTCTCCCAACATACTGATCATCAAGTTCAAAGAATCTGTAGTTGTCCGCAAATCTATTAATAAAACCTCTGGCTACAACCTGTTCGATATTTCCAGTTTGTCCAAAGGTAAACGCATCATGATTAAGTTTGAGATTATTTAAAACTGCAAGTAAAGCCCTGGTGTCAAAACCGCCAGTTGTACTTAGATTTATCTTCATCCCATAATTAATCTCACTCTCCAATGACTCCCTTAAAATTGATGCAAACAAATGATTATCTAGATCATAGCGCACACAATCAATCTTAAAATTATCAGCATAATTATTAGGATGGTAAATTTTATTACCTTTCTTAGTAACGATTATTTCACTTCCCCCTTTTATCCTTTTTATATCTTTTATCAGGGTTCTGTCCAGTAAAGCATAGTTAAACAGCAATATATCGATGATTGCAAAATCATCTCTCATTTTTCCTGAAACATTGAGAAGCTTATTATAATCTGTAGAAATAGAAATTTTCGATTCATTGATGACATAAAAGAGATGAGCAAAACCAAAAATGTCAGTGAATATTGTTAATACTCCGGAGTATTTATCAAAAAACAGTAAATATCCGTTTGTAAGTTTGTTAATATTTCTTTTAATGTTTTCTATATCATCCGATTCCCTTATTTTGCTAATGAAAGAGAAATTGCCATAGGCAAGAATAAACTTCAAAGGAGTATCCCTAACGATCTCATTCCCGGGAATTGTACCATTGTTAAAATAGATGTTATATGGAGAAATTTCTTTTTTCTCCCATGATGTTTCAAGTTCTACACTGGTAAGAAAAAACTCCATTTAATTGATCCTTACATATTCCATTTTTTTGTCCCTGGGATAGAAAAAAATAAATGCAAACCAAAAAAGCATATCGCTAATCATCTGAAAACCAATTCTTTCAAAAACATAGACAGACTTGGACTTGCCGGGACATTTGATCTTTAAAACATTAAGAAATGTTTTTGTTGCGTTTATTAACAAGTAGAAAAGAAAAAATATCATGAAAAGACCTGTATTAACAAATAACCAGGGCAAAGACAAAAGCAAAACAAAAGATGAATATTGCTTTCTTATGGAATGTTTCAATTTTTGAAAATTGAGTAGATGTTCCCTCAATAAAACGGGAGGATACAAAATATCACCGCTAAAGACCATTTTCCACATTCTATTGGTGTCACGATAATCGATTGTGTGGTGAAGAGCCATAAGATCCGGTATTCTTATACTTATTATGCCTTGTTTTTTTAGTCTTAAGGTTAAATCAAGATCCTGGTTCTTCCTGTACCTGGTTTTCATCCCTTTTACCTTATTCCAGCATGATCTTTTTATCAGGAAAATACCACCATTTGTTTTAAGGATTTTTTCCTTCAAGGGTAGTGAAGTACCTGTGTATGATGCAGGTGATCGCCCAAGAAAATTCCCATGAATATCATACAACATATTGTCTACCTGTCCGGAAACACAATCATATTTCAATTTACCGTTCTTCTCAATTACTTTAGCCAGAAACTTTGGGATTAGCTCTATATCCCCATCAATGAAAAAGAAAACTTCACCCTTCGACTCTCTTGCACCAATATTTCGTGCAACAGCCGCATTGCAAACGCCTGTTATTTTATAAATTACAATCTCCTTAAATTCTTTGGCTCTTTCAACACTGTCATCATCCGATTGAGAATCAATGTAAAGTATCTCATAATCAGATATATTGTTCTCTGTAATTGTATTACGGATGCTCTTAAAACTGTTTGTAAGCTTCCAACCTTCATTTCTGCCAATTACGATAAAGGAAATCATTAATCTTTACTGCTTTTTAACATTTGTCATTAAATTGTCTACAAAATATTTTGCGGGTTTAATTGAAAATTCCCTTGTCAATGCAACATGGTAGATAAATTGTTTAAATCCATTCATTATTCTCTTATCAGAAGATAGTACCCAGGGGTGAAACCCTAATCCGGCTATTTCACCATTTCTGATTCTGCTCAGGTGTCCTCTGAAATAATTGAATACCTCCTGCTCAGTTAAATTTTTTTGGTAGACTTTCCAATCATCCCCAATTGTTTGCAGCCTGATAATTTTACTTCTTTTTTTTCTTCCAACTAATAATGTATCCGGCTTTTGGTTCTTTGAACAGTAAATAAGATCATATCTAAAATTATTATCCCTGAGATAATTCAACATCTTAAGGCTCCATTTACTGTTTGGCGAATGAAATCCTGAGATTTCGATATTAAACATGGAAGCTGTTTCAGAAAATTTTCTGAAATCATTTTTTAATTCTGCTGCAGGAACATTAACAGGTACTATATGTGCATGGGTGTGTGATCCAATCTCATGACCTCTCCTGACTAACTCATTTATGCTGTCGGGATAGCGAAGGAATACCTTACCAACCGTAAACCAGGTGGTTTTGATATCATTAGCATCAAGAATGTTCAGGATTTCCGATAAATCCTTATCGGAGTTGATAGTATTGTGGCCACCAAATTCTCGTTCAAAATCAAAATAAATAAACAGGTTTTTGGTTGTTAAGTAAGCCTCTGGCACCTTCATCACCCGCTTGAGCATTAAAAATCCGGCAAAAAAATAATACAATTTCGTTTTTATTCTATTCATATGCCGCAAGCTGTCTCCTGTACCTTAAATGTTCAAATAGTGCACCCCTTGCAGTCCTTAAAATTTTACCATATGCCGGCATAAACTGTGCATGGTCAGGTCCAAAATTGTATTTGAATATCCAAACACTATAATTGGGATGATGCGTATCCGGCACAGGACCCGGGCAAAAGCCCATGTCGTATGACCTGAAATCCATCTTTTTAAGTTCTGTGAAAATCGACCACATTGACAAAGGGCCCGGAGAGATGACATCATCAATATTCTTAAAATCTGTATCTATTGCTCCATACATTCCTGCAGGAGTTCCCAACAGACTTGTCATTGTGGCGCTTAATAATCTTTCTTTAAACCATGAACAGAAAAGAAGGGCATCACCGTTGTTTATTAAACCAGCAACTCTCCTGTAAAAAACATCTTCAGTAAGAGATGCGAATTCCTTCTTCAATGATAGTCTGTGATATAAATCCCAGAAAGAATCCAGAATTTCGTTATCAACAACATTATAAACATCAGTGGTTATCTCAGACCTGATGCCTCTTCTTACCAGCTTACGTGTACTTCTGTTCATTCGTGCCAGTAACTCATCTTCAGATCTTGTCAGATCTATCAGATAAGTGTGCTGGCCATCAATTATAGGTCTGAAGCCATAAGATTCAATAACAGCATTCACCTTAACATATATCTGGGATAACTGACTGTTGAAGGTCTTAAGAAACCATGGAGATAATATTGAATAGGACGCACCCATTAATTTTGCCCAGTCAATAAAATGTTCAAGTATATTGGGAAGAATAGTAAGGTCTTTTTCTGATCTGAAGATTATTCCATATTGTATCTCTGCGACTTTTATAATGCCAAGCTGGTCGCTTTTCAGTGAATATACAGCTCCGGCAGAATCGTGTCCGTTTTCTGAAAACAGATAAAAAAATTTGCGTTTATTTCTGCTGCTGCCAGACAACTGGTAAGCAAGACTATTACGGTATGAAGAATTAAAAGAAATCTTTAAAAGGTTATTCCATCTTGTCTCATCTTGATCTAATCGCGTATCGATTCCGATTACAGTCATAAATCGCTTTTATTTCACTATTTTTCTGAATGGAGATCTCAGAAAAGACCATAGTTCGCGGTAAACGCCAAATAAAGACCACTGAATAATTTTTCTCTGATTATAGAGAACGTAGCCGTTATTAATTACCGAATCAATACCTTTCTTATTAGAGTTAAGTATTTGGATGAAAATTGTATCTGCATTGTTTCTTACACAATAATTGATCCTCTCCTGTTCCATTCTTGTATGTAATCCCTGGTGCCTGTATTCAGGTACACAAAAACCATCTTTCAGCAAAAATTGCCGGGGCTTAAGATGAACACCGAATTCTTCAAAATATCTTATGCTCCTGATTATGATCCAGGCAATATATGAAATCCTGCCATTACAATTATCAAATATTGCAAGCCCTGTCCAGTCTCCTGATCTTAACCTGGCCGGGACCTTACTTCTGTAAGCATCAGGACCCTGGAAATGAAATGCTTTTTTAAGCTCCATTTCATCAGCCCATGTAACCTGCCTTATTTGAAATTTCTTATCGATCGGGGGAAGATTTGTTATCAGTTCCGGATTTTTTAAAATATATGTGTTAACAACATGGACCTTTGGTATAATAGACCAGAAAAATAGTCTCACTTGTTTTGGAAGTAGATATCTCAGAATCCGCTTAATCATATTTTTAATTCTGTAAAGCCGTAGATGCCAGAACTTCTGGCAGAGAAGGACCCAATTCAGCTTCACAGCAGTTAACCTGATTGAAAAAGAGGGCAATTAGAAAAGCAGTATCTACAGGCATGTAAAAAGAAACCATTGTTCTTGATGTTGAATGAATAATCATAATCGCTATCAGAGCAATCCCAAAAATAAAAACTCCTTTAAAGCGTAAGTCAATTCTATCAAGCCTGTACAGGAAACGTATGATCCACAGAACCGTGCCCCAGACTATAATTAACCCTGAAATTCCTCCCATCAGAAGAAGATTATGATTCCCGACATGACCATCGTAATAATCAGCGCTTACTCTGCTAAATCCGAATCCGAAAACAGGACTTTCATTAAACCTTGTTAACACTCTCGGCCCCCTTATATCCCACCTGCTTGCAGTCCCTCCTGCAGTCATATCTCCTTCAAGAACTGATTCAACTGTAGAAAACCTACTGAATGATGAGGCTAGGTTGGATTTTATATCATCTGGCAAGAGAATGAATCCCGCAATCAGTATAAAAATTGCTGTAAAAATTATTCTCCCTGAGAAAATTTGTCTGTAATAATAAACCAGGAACAAAAGCAAAAGCACAATCGTAGCAATCATCCATCCTCTTGTTGCACTATTTATGATGAACAGAACTGAGCTTAATATTATTATCCACAAATACGCCGGCTTATATCTGTTTATTTTGATTATTAAGTAATAAATGCATGTAATTAAAGAATAAAATGCAATTGTAATGCCTCCTGTCAGTCTTATAACTTCATCTCCTTCGAAAAGTGCTGAAGGATTGAACGCTCCGAATAGAAGAAATCCCGATATCCTGCCTGCTAAAATAACATCTAGCATGGAAACTGAAATGTGAACAAGGTTTACAATAAATACTATGCTATTGAATACAACAAGCTGTTCTTTCTTAAAAATCCTGGGTAAAATAAAAAATAAAAAGAAAGAAGGGATAAAGCTTACAATAAAGAACAAAGATCTTGTAGAATGCCCAAAAACAAAGCTCCAGAATAGAAGGAAAACAATATATACAAGAACAGGAATATAAAAAGTCTTAAATAGATCATTTTGTAATGACAGACTTGCTGGCCGAAGTATTAGATACTTAATTAACAGAGCTAAAATAAAAACCAGGTGAAAATTTATGCCTACTGTTTGTGTTATCATTATAAACCACGAAAATGGTTCGCTATAAAAGAGATTAAATGGATGAGAGAAAAATACAAATACTAATGCAATATCTGCAATATAATCCCTGCTTCGTAATAAATAAAATGTTACCAAGCCGTAATAAATAAATCGTGATAAAGGTGTATTTATCCAGTGAACCATAAAAGATCCAAGCAAAATAAGTACAATAACTATAATGCTTTTTTCTGCAATATAATGCTGCCTGATGGCTTTCTCTTTTGATTCTATAATCATTAAATTCTGTAGAGAATAAAACTGATTTGGATCATGTTTTATTCAGGTAAGGATTATATCCGTCATTCGGTTTTTTGTTGAACATCCATTTCACACCCCAGAGGTATCCTCTGAAGAGTGCAATGGAGCATTTTCTTTGGTAGCCTTTTTCAATTAGGATTTTTGCCAGCATAGTAACTATATTCCTTATAGTGATTATAATGAAATATCTAGCTTTAAGATTGCGATACTGGAAAACGAAGCGCCCCTGCCCCCTGTAATAATAAACCGGCAGCGCTTTTGTGTTACCTGCTCCGGCAGTCATGCTTTCCTTGTGCCATATTTTTGCTTTGGGCGTAAAAATTAGCTTATACCCTTTTCTGCGAGCTCTTTGGGCATAATCGCCCTGTTCGGCATAAAGAAAGAAGTAATCACTATAAAACCCTACATCCTTTACCAATTGTGCCGGGAGGAGCCAGAAAACATCATCAAGCGAATCCCTCACCTCTTCCTCATCATGCTGGCCTATATCCTTTTCATTTCTCCCAGGGTATAATGTTTTTAAGTACTTGTAATCGGAGAATAATACTCCTGTGTGTTGCAATATATCAGGATAATTATAATAATACACTTTCCCGGAAACTATTGCTCTATTATTATGTCTCTTAGCAGCATTTACCAGTTCTGTTATTGCCGATTTATCAATAATTGTATCGTTGTTCATTATCAGGTAGTAATCTGGCAACTCTCTGGCTGAAATTTCCAGACCATAGTTTACTCCTCTGACATATCCACAATTGTCTTCAATACGCAAAACCTGAACCTTATGATTATCAGAATATGCATTTACCAGAATTTGATAATCTTCTTTTACAGAACCGTTATCAATTACAAAGACCTTCAGGTTAGTATAGTCCGAATCCAGCACTGAATTTACGCACTGAATCGTATGAATATGTAAATTATAATTAATTGTGATAATGGCAACCATACTGAAAATAATCAAAATTCAATTTTAAATTTCCTTAATACCTTTTTTATCACAATTTTAAATACACAAATACTGAGTCTGGGATTAAGAAGAAGATCTTTTAAAAGTCTGATTTTTTTAGGTAATCTGATTTTTTTTGACGAGAAAAGGTTAAAATAACTGTTAGCAATAATAGAAAGATTATTATAATCTATACCCGATAACCTACCAGAGTCCACAAATTTTCTGATCACATCATAATAGATCAGGGGAGAACGGTGTGCTAAAAACCCATCAATACGGCTGGCTCCTTCAGGATGAATCCTGTAGGCGGCAGTTTTCTCAAAGATCAAGCCTATTTTATGATCAATGGCAATATTTAGCCAGAACCACTTATCAATGGTAAACCATAAACTTTTAACAGACACTTCGTTTGACAATTCTTTCATTATGCTTGCTCTAACACATACAGTTAGGGTGTAAAGTATATTTGTATTTAAAAGATCAAAGAAACTGATATTCGGGTTTTGGAAGGTTCGATTCGCTAATGTCATGGAGTTATTTTCCAAGTTCTTGCTTTCTTTATCAACAAGAGTAATATCAGTAGCAACAATTGCATAATCTGGATTAGTATCCAGGAAGTCAACTTGTTTTTGTATTTTCAGAGAATCGGTCCAATAGTCATCCCCTTCGCATATCGCTATATATTGGCCTGTACAGGCATTCAATGTTCGGATAAAATTATGACATATACCAAGATTCTTCTCTGAAGGTAAAAGGTTAATAATTTCCGGATATTTTTGAGCATATTCTTCACATATCTTCCGTGTGAAATCTGTTGAACAATCTTCTCCAATAACTAGTTCATACTTAAAATTAGTTTTTTGCTTCAATATCCCTTCAATAGACTGAAAGACATAAGCTTCATGATTATAAGTGATCATGCAGACACTTAAAATTGGCTTCAGATTTTTATTCATTTTAGGTAATCAAGCATTTTTTTACTCCTGTCTTTATAAAAAACAGCTGGTATGCCCTTATAAATCTTCCATCCATTTAGGTTTTGTATAACAAGAGACATCGCTCCTACTGTAACACCTTCATGTATAGTAACTCCCGGTAACACTACACAATTGGCTCCTAACTGACAGTATTTTTCTATTAAGACTTTGCCACCAGTCACATTTGTAAATTTTGCATTAATCATAGGTCCAACCAGATTATTACCTGTAAAATCATCAGTAGCACTAAAAATGGAACAACGGGGAGATAATCCCGAGTAATCCTGTAGTTCAATACCATATCTTCCATATAAAGCTGTATAGGCTGAAATATGGATATAATCCCCAAGTTTAATTGCACCTGATAAAATACAAAAATCATCGATTCGAACATTATTCCCTATTTCAATATTTTCAATCCCGTAAAATCGAGCAAAACGACTAATAAACACTCCCTGGCCTATTCTTTTAAACCCAATAGAATTTAATTCTTCAGATGATAAAAATGAATTTTGCATACCCTATTTATTTCTAAGTAAGTCAATTATACGATTAATAGTGTCAACATCTAAATGTGGATAGATTGGCAGGCAGAGTACTTGCTCTGCTATTTTTGTGGCTAAAAGAAGATTTTCTGATTTTGCTGAAGGAAGTCCGCAATATGTTGGAAACTGGCTTATTAGTGGATAGAAGTAACGTCTTCCGTAAATGTTATGAGTTTTTAAGCGTTCATAAATTTCATCCCTAGATGCGCCATATTGCTTTTCATCTACTACAACAGGAAAATATGTATAAGAATGCTTTATCCCCTCGATATCATTTAAGACACGGATACCTCTAATATTCTTTAACTTTTTACGGTACAATTCCGCAATACCTTGACGCTTTGATATATATTCATCAATATAATTAAGCTGAAGAAGTCCATAAGCTGCTTGTAACTCATTCATCTTTGCATTGATTCCTGGCTCGACCACAGTCACTTCATCTGCAAAGCCAAAGTTTTTTAAAAAATCGATCCTCCTTTTTGTTTTTTCATCATGACAAATAATAGCTCCTCCCTCAATTGTGTTAAAGGTTTTTGTGGCGTGAAAACTCAAGATCGAAAGATCACCATAATTTAGAACAGAATTACCATGGATCCTCACCCCAAAAGCATGCGCTGCATCGTAAATAATTTTCAAACCATAAGTATCCGCTATTTTTTGTATTGCACTTATTTTACATGGATTACCATAGACATGAACCGGCAAAATGGCTGTTGTCTTAGGAGTGATGGCTGCTTCGATTTTTTCTGGATTGAGGGTAAAATAATTAGGTTCAATGTCAACAAATACTGGCTTAATATTATTCCACCATAATGAATGTGTGGTGGCCGCAAAACTGAATGGAGTTGTGATTACCTCCCCTGTAATCCTCAATGTCTGCAGTGCTGTTACCAAAGCCAAGGTCCCATTGGCAAAAAGTGAAAGGTATTTTACTCCAAGGTAATGTGCCAACTCTTTTTCAAATTGCTGATGAAAAGGTCCGTTATTGGTTATGACGTTGGTTTTCCATATCTCCTTCAGATATGGAATAAATTCATCCAGAGGGGGCAATGCTGGTTTTGTCACATATATTGGATCCTTAGTTACTTGCATATCAGATCTGTGATTTTTACAATTATTGTTTTTTAATTTTAAATTTTTCTAAAACGATCTTTTTTACCTCAAGATAGGCTCTATTTTTTGTAAGCTCTGAAAGGCTTGAAATCAATACTATACCGGAAATAATCTGAATAAAAAGCAATAAAGGGAAATGACTATTAAAGATCAGAGTCGGAATAAATAAAACTGTTCCGGAAGACAGAGCGATTAGAAAGGAAGGTAAAATATCAATAATCTGCTCTTTGACAGAGTAATTAATTAATCTCCCGGAATAATAACTATTTAGGAAATAAGCCAGAAATGAGTTAAATACCATCCCGGCAATCATGACTGTGACACCAAAAATTATTCCAAGAATAATTACCGGAATAGCCAGTACCTTTTTAATTATTTCGAGTTTTAGGAAAAGATCCGCCCTTCCTTTTACTTTAAGCATGTTAAGATTAATGGCATGAAGAGGAGATAACATTCCGGCAATGCACAGTAACTGAAGCATAGTTACACTTGGGAGCCACTTTTCTCCAATTAAAGTCAGAATCATTGGTTTGGCAATTGCAACCAAGGTCAGCATGGAAGTAAAACTTATAAACATTGTGGAATTAATGATCTTCCTGTAACCTTCTTTAAGCCTTGCCGATTCATCCTGCACCTTAGTTAATACAGGATAACTGACTCGCTGTACTGTTGCAGTAATATTTGCAGAGGGGAGCTTCTGAAATTGATCAGCCCTTGAATAAAAGCCCAACTCCCCAGCAGAGAAAAATTTGCCTATTACAAGGAGATTAATATTCTTATATAAAGTATCCAGCAAACCTGAAATAAGTAACTTCGAACCGAACGAGAACATCTGTTTTAGAGAATTTAAGCTGAATATTAATCCAGGCTTCCATCTATTGAATAACCAGAGAAGTACTGCCTGAAATAATTGATTTATCACTGTTCTCCATACAAGGCTCCACACTCCATATCCGTTATATGCCATATATATCCCAACTGCCCCTGAAATAGATGAGCTTAAAATTGAAATCTTTGTCTGCAGCTTAAAATTAATTGCTTTTATAAGCCTTGCACGTTGTATTAAGGCGAGAGAATTGATTACAATTACTAGCCCGAAAACCCTGATGATTTCTGTTAATTGCACCTCGTCATAAAACCTGCTTATCGGCCTAGCTGAAAAAAATAGTATAATGTAAAACAATAAACCTAGTGCAAAATTGAAATAAAATACAGTAGAAAAGTCAGTATTGTCAGCGTCTTGTTTCCTAATCAAAGCCTGCTGGAATCCGCTGTCGACTAAGCTTTGTGAAACCGCTATAAAAATTGTGATCATGCCTATTAGTCCAAATTCCATAGGAGACAGAATCCTCGCAAGGATAATCCCAACTATAAAATGGATGATCTGGCTTGCCACATTATCTGAAAAACTCCAGAATAATCCAGAAATTGTCCTTTGTTTCAGTGATAATGGCTCCAAAGAATAATGATTGTGAGAATAAGTAATTAGATAATTTGTTGTCAGCCTTTTGGAAAATCAAACTTCCGAATCAATTTTGCCGGAATGCCTCCGGCCATTGAATATGGCTCAATGTTTGTATTAAGTAGGCTTCCCGCTGTCAGAAAACCATTTTCACCTATTTCGGATCCCATAAGGAGATTTGCATTTGCCCCGACATAGGCATTTGATTTTATGACTACCGGCTTTCCTGCTGAAGGATATAACCGGCTCAACGCGGATCTGCTCATATCTATGTGTGTAATGAATGTACACTTCATTGAAATAACTACATTATCACCGATCGTTATTCTATCCCGCAGGTCAAAAAAACAGTTTTTCCCTATGTGACAATTATTACCAATTGACAAATTAGAATAGTTCTTACAATTGTGAAAGATTTGGCCGGTTTCAATATCACAATCCCTGCCAATTTTTGCTCCGTTTTTTTTCAATATTAATCGCAAGGAATATTTATCAACCCTCTGGATAAATATATTGGCAACATCAAATCCCAATAGCGCTTTTTTAATACCGAACCTCAAGAGATTAAAATAAGCATATAGCATTCGGTATTTTTGGTATAATCCCAAACCTGTTTTCATAGAAATTGGTCGATTGATTGAATGATTGAATGATTGAATGAATGATTCATGACCCATCAATCAATCATCAAATCCTACAATCATTATTACCTCTTTTTTCATCTGTAAGCTTTAATGCTTTCAATAATATAACTTACTTCCATGTCCGTAAGATCAGCATGCAACGGAAGAGTAATAAATCTGTCTGCTTCTTTTTCGATATATGGACAATTATGTCCCCATTCTGCAAACAAAGGCTGAACAGACAATGGTGTATAATGACATCCGCTGGCAATGCCTTTTCTTTTAAGCCAGATCATCAGTTCATCTCTTTTATCTTTCCTTATTCCAAACATCTGGTAAGGATAAACATCGGGTTCAAATGGCAGAAGTGGGCTGATACCATTGATCCCGGCAAGTCCATCTAGATATTTTCTGATGATTTCAGATCGTCTCAGGTTGAACCCCGGGAGTTTCTTTAGCTGTACCAGTCCGATCGATGCAGCAAGATCATTCATATTATATTTATACCCCAGCACGTTAAGCTCATAAAACCAGTGCATGGCATCATGATTGGCTGCTACATATTGTTGCGCTGTCTTCCAGTTATCCTTGTCGATACCAACCCATCGCATCGCTTTCACATCCCGGAAAAGCTCCGGATCATCAGTAACCATCATCCCCCCATCACCCGTTGTCATGCATTTCTTTTCTTCAAAACTGAAACATCCGATGTCACCCCAGGTGCCTAAAGCTTTACCTTTATAGATTCCACCGGCTGTGTGTGCACAATCTTCAATTATCTTAATTCCCTTCGATCTGGCCCAGGGAACAAGTCTATCCATCGGGACCGGGTGACCAGCGTAATGAACAGGCATTACGGCCACACAGTCTTTATCATATTTTCTTTCCAGATCTTCCAGACTCATACCAAGGGTAAGCGGATCGGAATCAACAAAAACGGGAATCAAACGATTATAAAGCACTGCTGACGCAGTTGAAGAAAAAGTAAGTGAAGGTACAAGGACCTTCCTCCCTTCCGGAAATCTGAAACTAGCAAGGGCCAGGTGCAGTGCGGCGGTGGCCGAATTTACACCCACTGCCAAAGCGCAACCGATAAGTTTTCTCCATTCTTCTTCGAATTCCGCAACCTTTGGCCCTAAACCAATCCAGGACCTGTCGAAGGCCTCTTTAACTGCCTGCAGCTCTTCTTCACCCAGAGATGGTTTGAATAAACGTATATTCATTGTCAATTCTTATAGAACACTGATGACACGGATTTGACGGATTTTCACTGATTTAAATTCGTGTTAATCCGTATGATCTGTATTATCCGTGTTCAATGTCTTTTTTATCGTTCGTAAATATCTTTCTTCTAAACTCAGGTTTCTTACCGAAATTGAGCAATAGGCCTATTTCAATTTCTGTTGCTTTCAGATAGTTGATAAGCTGGTACTCGTGCTCTTCGCACAATGCCTCAGCTGCTTTCAATTCTAGAATTATGCAATTATCAACAATAATATCAGCATAATAGTCACCCACCAAAAAACTTTCATAAAATACTTTAATTGGTTTCTGACCCTCACAACTGAAACCAGATTTCTTTAATTCAATTAGCAAAGCGTTCTGATAGACCTTTTCAAGAAATCCATATCCAAGCTTGTTATATACTGTAAAAAACGCCTTTAGTATTTCTTTTGTTTTCTCCTCGTGGATCATATTCAAATCTTTAAGGAACACGGATGACACTGATTTGACGGATTTTTTCTGATAATAATCCGTGATTATCAGTATTATCTGTGTTATCTGTGTTCTAATAATTCTCCTAAAGTTTTGTTCTTTCTGTCTTTATCTGATAATATTGGATTTTCTATCGGCCAGTCAATGTTCAGATTGGGATCATTCCAGATCAATCCTCTTTCGTGCTCCTGGGAATAGAAATTATCGACTTTATAGACTACTTCGCTAACTTCCGAAATTGTGCAGAATCCATGGGCAAAGCCCCGCGGTATGAAAAACATCTTCCTGTTCTCTTCTGATAAAATTATCCCCTGCCATTTGCCAAATGTCTCCGATCCTTTCCGCAAATCAACAGCCACATCGAATATCTCACCCCTGATACATCTTATCAGTTTGGTTTCGGCAAAAGGCTCAGCCTGGAAATGTAATCCCCGTATTATTCCCCTTCTTTCAGAACGTGAATGATTCTCCTGAACCCATTCTCTATGAAGTTTATGCTTCATGAATTCATCAATATCGTAGATTCGCATGAAGAATCCGCGTTCATCAACATGAGGTTTGAGAGTTATCTCAAATAATCCCTTTATTTCAAACTCCCTGTATTCCATCTTTCTGTAAATCGTTCTATTTGCTGTGCACAAAGACTGTATACATCAGTTTCCTTATATGCTTTATACCAGTCGGTTGTCCACCTGATCGCTTCCCTGAAATCAAGTACCGGTCTCCATCCGAGTAGTTCCCTTGCTTTATTACTGTTAAGTCGTAACAGACCTGTCTCATGAAGCTTCCCGGTATCTGTTGCCTTAACCCATCTGCCAGAACCCCAAAGTGATATCAGCAGGCCGGCAACTTCACTCACTCTTGCAAAATCTTCCTCTGCCGGACCGAAGTTCCATGGTCCTGAAAATACTAAAGGATCCTCTGACATTTTTATTGCAAGGAGGAGATATCCGGCAAGCGGTTCCAGGACGTGCTGCCACGGCCGTACCGATTCAGGGTTCCTGATAAGGATTTCTTTACCGGCTTCCAATGACCTTATACAGTCAGGAACTAAACGGTAGTCCGACCAGTCACCCCCGCCTATAACATTACCAGCGCGCGCGGTAGAGATTGATTGGGTGATTGGGTGATTGGGTGATTGGGTGAATGATAATCGATATGATTGAGTTACTATTTCAGTTGCGGCTTTGCTCGCGCTGTATGGGTCATGACCTCCAAGTGGATCGGTTTCTTTATATCCGGTCAGGCTTTCTTTGTTCTCATATACCTTGTCGGTGGTAACAATTACTATTTGCTTAACGGAGGGTGTTTGTCTGCAGGCTTCAAGTATGTTGACTGTTCCCAATATATTGGTCTCGAACGTAGAAACAGGATTTTTGTAACCTGGCAAAACAAGTGCCTGGGCAGCAAGATGGAAAACAATTTCAGGTTGTTCCTTCCTGAGGATTCTTTCAACCTTCTCCAGTTCCCTTATATCCTGTCTGTAATCTTTGATTTTATCTGATAATCCAGCAAGCAGAAATAAATCCTTATCGGTCTTTGGATCAATAGATAAACCAATAACTTCAGCACTAAGTTGCTTTAACCAGATTGTTAACCATGATCCCTTGAACCCGGTATGGCCGGTGACCAGGACTTTCTTATTTCTGTAAAAATCTTTGAAATTCTTCATTATAAATCCTTAGAACACTGATGACGCTGATTTAACTGAGCATCACTGATCTGATCTGTGTGAATCATTAAGATCTGCGTCATCAGCGTTCCAGTCAATAAATCAATCATTCAATCACTCCAAATCTTCCATACAGGATTCTCCGACCACATCTTATTAAGCAACTGGTAATCGCGGTAAGTATCCATGCACTGCCAGAAACCTGCGTGTCTGTAAACTGCAAGCTCTGATCTTGAAGCCAGTGCCGACATAGGAGCTCTTTCAAGGTCACAGGAAGGATCGTCCGGTATCATTTCAAGAAACTCTTTTCTGAAAATGAAATAACCACCGTTAATTGGTTCCTGACGTTTTTCATCGCGCACTTTCTCATAGAACTTCAATACCCTGGTGCCTTCGGTAACAAGATCGCCAAAACGGGAAGGGGGAAAAACTCCAGTTACAGTTCCAAGCAATCCGTGATCCGTATGAAATTCGAGCAGTCTTGCAAGGTTTACATCCGAAACAGCATCCCCATAGGTTACCATAAAGTTTTCACCCTCAATATACTTACCGGCAGTTTTAACACGGAACCCGGTCATTGAATCAGCTCCGGTTTCCACTAGTGTGACTTTCCAGTCTTCTCCATGCCGGTTATTGTGGTATTCTATCTTTCCTTCCCTGCCGAGGCTAACAGTAAAATCGGAATTGTAGGTAAAATAGTTAAGAAAGTAATCTCTTATCACGTTCCCTTTATAGCCCAGGGCAAGAATAAAATCTTTGAATCCATAGTGGCCATAGTGCTTCATAATATGCCAGAGAATGGGTCTGCCACCAATTTCAGCCATGGGTTTGGGCTTATATTCTGTTTCTTCACGCAGACGAGTGCCCATACCGCCGCAAAGGATTATAACTTTCATGTTTTTAATAAACTTTGTTGATATAAAACTTTATACTTTTCCTTAAGGATGCATACAGCCCATATACCTGTCATTACCACAATAAATGTTACCGGCGATCGGTACCTTTCAAGGGGAGATACCATATAAGCGTGCAGCAGACTGTGAATAACGGGTATAGATGCCAGAAAAATCCCCACAAATTTTTTCTTCTTAACCAACAGTATAAATCCAAGAATATAAAATGGCAAGAATATCCCATAAAATAGGATACTGGCCAGATTGTGCGCCACAGACCATTTCTGAAACCGGTATCCGTAAGTTATAAATGTCGGTTTAAAATAAGCTGGTTGCCAGAAATTAATGAATGCTTTAAGTTTAACTTCTGCCTTATTGTATTCACGTGGAGCAATATCAGTCCTGTGCTTATAATATTCTTCAAATCTTTGCCCGTATCTCTCTTTGTTTCTGGCAAGTACATCCTTGTACGAGTTATATTCCAGATGGGTTATCTTTTTACCCCAAAAGTAAGATGTAAATGCTGTTGTCCTTGGGCTAATAAGCACTACCTGATCATAAACCTTATAATTTCTTATCCCCCATGGAATTCCCAATAGAATAATAATTCCAAACCATAATGTCCATGATTTAAGTAGCGTCTTAAAATTGAGAGGTTTTATGAAAAAAAATATAAGTGCAAAAAAAGGAAGATAAAATATAAACCTCTCATCGGTATGAATAAGAATCGTGAATGTAATTGCTGCGTAAATAACGTATCTTTCTTTCTGGGTTTCTCTGATGCTTTTCAGGAGTAAAAGGACAATAAGTGGCAATAAAAAAAAGACAGTTGATTCCTTCAGGATATATGGCGAGTATTTAAAGAACTCCGGGAAAAATACCCCCCAGAGGCTTATCATCAAGGCAGTTCCCTTGTTAAAAAGTTCCTTCGCAATAAAATAAAGGACAGGAACAACAAGAGAAGTTATTAGTGCATTATAAACATAAAGTGGTACTGCAAAATCAGAAAACAGTTTTGTGCATAATGTTACCATAACTGGCAGGAAAGGAGCTACGATCATACCTGATGTCAGCTCCCTGGGTTCTATCCAGTGCCCCTCAGCGAATTGCTGCCCCCAATAAATATATTCTGTATGAGTAACTTCATTAGTGAAATATGAGATCAACACGAAAGACAGCTTGATTAAGAAAGTGAAAGATGTTACTAATATCAAAAAGTGTCTTTCCCTTTCAACTAAGATTTTATTTACTCGATATATCTGGAATTTCATTCTTTTCGAACATTTTTGTTCTTAGTGGTCTATGTAAAGATAAATTCAATAAAAAAATGAAACTTAACTCGCCAAGCACTTTCCATATTCTGATAAGTATGCTGATAGCTCCAGCGAGTGAATTGGAAAGTATAGTTTTCAATCCGATGATCATCACTCCCTCAACAACCCCGATCCCTGAAGGGGCAAAAAAGGCAATAATACCTATTATAGTAGCCGCAGCATAAAGACCAGTAACAAAAGGCAGATAGCTCCAGGATAAATCAGTAATTGAATTGATCAGAATGAAAACACCAATTCCTACAAAGCACCATTTAAGAATATGAAGGAGTATTATTCTGATATAGAATAAATAACTAAAAGGTGCAGTGTAGCAATTATCAGTTTTTCTAATATATTTAAAATATAATCTCGCATAAAAATGAATCAGCCTGGGATGAACTGAAACTATTAATACAATAAATAAAGCTACTAACCAGGGTAAATACGCTGTGACTAAATCCATTTTTACAAGTAACCCACAGAAAATCACTAAAAAGCAAGAAGATAATAAAGACAAGATTATTTCAATAAAAAATCCATAGCTCACTTTCATCGATGAAATGCCGTACTTATTATAGTCCAGAATTCTAAAGGCGAGAACACCAATTTTCCCAGGTATATAAAGTCCAAGATATGATTTGGACCATATCTTAAGGTTCTCACTTAACTTAATGGATGGAGCTATTTTAGCCATCACCAGGTGATAGCTCAGGGATGTTATACAAAGTTTGAACCATAAAAAAGGAAGTGATCCTAATAAGAGTAAGAAATTAATTGATGAAATGTCATATTTTTTGAAACCTGTTAAGTTATTAACAAAATATTTTGCGATAAAAAAGAATACTACTGATAGTAAAACCAAATTAATAATCCGAAACAATAATCGATTCTTCAAGATACTAGTAAATATTTTGGTAATTAGCTGCTAAGTAGACCAATTCATAAAGCCTTGCTCTGTAAGTTACATCATCTGCAATTCCAAAGGATGGGGTGGGTTCTAATTGTTTTAATAATAAACGATTGGTTTGCATTGACAGATTGCCATTTAATGCATTTTCCAATCTTGCCAATTCAATACCTGAAACGTTGTAACCCCAGGAATAAACATTCTTATCTGAGAATAACAATTTGTTATTAATATGTTTCTTCAGTACAGAATCAATACCAAATTTTAAATCAAATTTTTCTTTGAGGCTATTACTGTTAACTATCCCGACCAGGGAAAATAAACTATAAGAAGATCTCAGAAATTTTTGTTGATCACTGATCAACCGGGAAACAGATTTGAAGATCTTCTTCAGATCATTTTTCATGGATAGATTGTAATTTCTAAAACCCCTGATCTGAATCAGGTTGTTCAATAAACCCTGTTTATTGATATTAATATAATTGAGTATATTATTATTAAATGATGCCAATTCGCTTGAAAAAATATTTGACAAAAAAACGTCATTAAATTTGCTAACGATCATTGCGAACCAAATCTGTTGATTTAAGGTATAGTTTAACCTTTGAGAAGGTTTATTTGAACCAGGAACCGGATATTTAAACAAACTTAATTCATCAGAAAAGTCATGATTTCTTATTACTCTCTTTACTTTTTCCAGTTGCTTATTGGAAATCAGCTCTCTACCAACAATAAAAGGCTCTAAACACCATACTTGTCCTATAAGTCCATTGTTTGGATCTTTACCTCTGGTCTCTCTATTGTGGAAGAAGTAATTAGTTTCATCGATATATCTTAAGATATGATCAATAGCATCCAGGCACCAGAACTTATATTTTTTTTCACCAGAAATAAAATATAGATGATAAAAAATCAGGAAATAATGAGATACAACTCTGACATTCGTTACTTTATCATTGTGTGGCCCGTTTATTCCGGGCGGATAAGCACCCGGGTTACTGCCATAACACCGTATAGCATTTTCTGCAATTCTGAATAAGGTCTGGTTTATTAATCCCTTATCAATGGTCATTTCAGAAATTTATACTTTTTAAAATCAAGATTTCTAAGTATCTGCGGGTAGTGAGTAATAAAATCCACAAAGAAATCGGTAACTTCTATTTTATCTGATAACATTTTTTCATGTTTCCTTATCCATTCTTCTGATATTTCATCTGTCATCCATGACTTTATTGATGTTAAAATTTGATCCCATTGATCAAGTCTATAATGCTTTATTAAACCATATTTTTGATCCTGTTCAGTAGTGTATCCCCTGCCTGTATTTGAAATAAAAATAGCAGGGATTCCTAGGCAAGCAGCTTCTGAAGCCATAGTTGCTGATTCACCAATAACCATTTTGCAATCTTTCATAAAATCATGTATCTTCCCAGGGTGTAGTTTAAATGAATATCTTTTAATTTCTTCTGGTAAATCCATTTCAGAAGATATGCAAACTTCTCCGTTGGTTTTTAATAAATTAACTAACTCGATTTTCTGTTGATTGGTAAGATACTTTTCTCCAATATCATGGGCCGCACCCCATCCTACAAATCTTAAAAGAAATATGTTGGTTTTTTTTTTGTCAACTCTCTGATAATACCTGGGTGATAAATATGCTAACTCATGATATCCGGGATATTTTATTTGTTTACGCCAGTTACCTCCGGAGACGGTGTCCCAGCAATCGGGAGAAAGTATATGCCTGCTTAAACCAAAGCTAATTTTATTTCCAATTTTATCATTTTCTGTATCTGAAATGGCAATGGTCAGATCGGAAGAGCACACGTCTGAACTCCAGTCACCGCTCAT
>CAYQZL010000065.1:0-2677 GCA_964421975.1 uncultured Rikenellaceae bacterium | reverse complement strand
CCGCCCCCTACACCCTATCCTACACTCTGTCCCTCCACGACGCTCTTCCGATCTTGTATCTGAAATGGCAATGGTCGGGATTTTACACAGCCATCCAACTGGTGCGTTGAAAATTCCTCCAATCTGGAGCATCATATCAATCTTATGCCTCCTTATGATCTTAAACAATTTTACTTGCTGAGTAAGTAGTTCTAAAATTAATCCTACAATACCCTTCCCTTTGTTTGTTAATTTATAGTGCTGTATATTAAAATACTCACATAATCTATTAGTAAATTCTTTATTCCTGGTACCTACTATAACTTCATGTCCATCTGCTTGAAGTCTATTTATAATATTTTTAAAGAAATGAACATGTGCCGGGTGACTTATATTGATAAAAATAGTCATCTATGGATTATTTGTTTGATGAGAAATAAGCTGCTCCGAAACCCAACTGCTTTAGAAAGATTCTATTTATAAAGTCTCTCATTATCCTGGATATCCATCCACATGGCAAAAAGAAGAAACTGTAAAGCGCTGATAAAAAGAAAAACAAAGGCCAGCAGGGTAACAGGATTTACTGAAATATGCAGAAAAAAAGCATACTTTATTATCTTGAAAATAAAAGGTATAGATATGAGAAACATCACAAAGGACAAATTATATAACAGAAAAAGTGGATGAAAGTCTTTTATAAAATACTTTATCCACAGCCTTCTGAAGAAAGAGATGAAAAGCAGCCAGGAAATCTGTGGAATTACTTTATACAATTTCATTTTAGATTTTTCGCCGATTCTGTAAACAGGTTTTATAGGTATTTCTCTTATTGTGCAGTATGCCATATTAAGCCTTACAAGTAGATCGTTCGGCATACCAAATCTTTTATAAATACTGTACAATTTAACAGATTTTAAAGCATTTAAGGAAATAGCCGTATACCCAGTCTGGGTATCGGATATTCTCCAGTAGCCAGAAGCAATTTTAGTTATAAGAGATAATACCGAATTCCCTAAATACCTCGCTTTAGGTATATACGATGCTGAACTGCCATGGATGAGCCTGTTCCCCTTGACATAGTCAACTTCATTATTTACAACGGGCATGCATATCGATTCAAGCTCGTCAGGATCCATCTGTCCATCTCCTGCCATAACTGCAGTGCAATCAATATTGTTATCTTTACACCATTTATACCCTCTGGCAATGCTTCCGCCTACTCCTGTATTTTTAAGATTCGATATTAAAATTATCCTGTTTCCGTCAGGACTCTCATTTAAGATCCTTGAAGGAGTAAAGTAAACTATCTCCTTCCTTTCCATTTCTTCAAGAATAAGATCCGCTTCGTTATGAAAGGTTTTTTCGATTTTTCTTCCTTTCAAGACCAGGTCTGTATCATTATGATTTGTTTTAAGATAATCCATAACTATTGATTCTGTTGAATCAGTCGAATTATCATTGACAATAATTATCCTATCAACAAACCGGGGTATGGTCTCAATTACAAATCCGATCTGGCTTTCCTCATTATATGCCGGAATAACAACTGCTATGATCTTCTTATTGAGCATTTTTTAATAAATCTGCTTATATTTTCAAAAAAGTGTCATGATTCATTCCGGTAATAATCTTTACCTGAATCGTAAACCCCATATTTATAATTAATATAATCGCCATAGTAATTATATCCGTAAGAGTATCCATAGCCCAGAGCATATCCGTACCTTAATCCATATCCGTAGTAACCCGAGACACTGATATCATTGATAACAATTCCCATGCTTTTAAGGCTCTGATTAATATGAAGTTCATTTATAAGTGCTATGGTATTCTTTGATGTATAGCGCTGACGTACAACAAAAAGATAAAAATCTGCCAGAGATGAAACAAGCAGCGCATCAGTAACTACTGCCACAGGAGGTGTATCAATAATAATATAATCAAAAATCTTCCTGGCCTTAATAATAAAATCCTTCATTTCATCCGAATCAATAAGCTCTGCAGGATTTGGGGGAACAGGACCTGAAGGTGTATACCAGAGATTTTCAATGTTTGTTTCTATCATTATATCTTCAATCCTGCTCTCGCCAATAAGGTACCTGCTTAAACCGTCGCTGTTATCAATTCCCAGTATTTTATGGGTCCGGGGTTTACGCAAATCAAGCCCTATAAGTAAAACTTTCTTCCCAAGGGCCGCAATGATAGCGGCAAGATTGGCAGATACAAATGTTTTACCTTCGGAAGTAATGGTTGAACTTACCGCGATAACGGGATTTGAAACCTCTTTAAGAAAATATTTGAGATTAGTCCTTACCGATCTGAATGATTCCGCCAGGGCAGAACCGGATTGTTCTTTAACAGGTATTTCAGTCTTTAGACTGTTGTGCCCGACGTAACCAATAACAGGAACATTGGTTTCTTTCTGAATGTCCTTTTTGTCTATTATTTTATTATTAAGATAATCAATAATTATTATTAACCCGATCGGAATCATTAATCCAAGCACCAGTGCCATCAGGTAATTCTGCCTGATCCTGGGCTTGATCCTTGAGATATTATACGGACCGGCATAATCTATTATCTGGTTATCAGAAACATTTGAGGCTTTTGCAATTCCGGCTTCCGCTCTTTTTTCAAGCAAATATGTGTATAAGATCGGAAGAGCGTCGTGTAGGGAAAGAGTGTAGGATAGGGTGTA
>CAYQZL010000064.1:0-22614 GCA_964421975.1 uncultured Rikenellaceae bacterium | reverse complement strand
AGATAATGAGCGGTGACTGGAGTTCAGACGTGTGCTCTTCCGATCTTATTTTACCTGCAGGGAAATACTTGTCCATTCCGTCATATGCGACACAGATCACAGAAGCTTTTCTGGCCAGCAGCCTGTTGGTTATACCTGCATGGCTGTTCTGTTCCTGGATCAGCGTGGGGATGCCCATTCTCCCGGCTATCCTTAAAACAGGTCCGCTTGCATATCCGCCTACCCCGACGGCAACATCCGGACGGAAATCCTTTATTATCTTTTTTGCCATTGACAGACTTCTGATCAGTCTAAGAAGAACACTGATATTCCTGAAGCTTATTTTTCTATAGAAACCTGAAACAGGAAGGGCCGTTATCCTGTAACCGGCAGCAGGTACTTTTTCCATTTCCATCCGGCCTTCAGCTCCGACAAAAAGGATATCTGTCTCCGGCTCAATCCGCCGCAAAGCATTGGCAACAGAAATGGCCGGGAAAATATGCCCTCCCGTACCTCCTCCGCTGATGATGATCCTCTTATTTCGGTGCTGTTCCATAAATTATATCACCTTCATCTTTTTTCTCCTCTTCAGGTAACTCTTCTTTCCGGATCCTGGCATTGACCACCCTGCTTACACTCAGTATGACACCTATTGAAAAGCACATTATTATCACGGATGTCCTTCCCCAGCTTACAAGGGGAAGTGTTTGCCCCGTGACAGGCAAAATACCAACTGCGACCATCATGTTAAGCATAGCCTGAGACACTATCATTACAATTAGTCCGAGGACAAGATATGCCGGGAATGCCGTTTCACATTTTTTTACGATGGCTATTCCCCTGAAAAGGAGGATCATGTAAGCCATTATGAGTGGGATTGCCCCAAGAAGCAGCCCGTATTCCTCAATTATTATTGCAAAAATGAAATCAGAGTTTGACTGGGGAAGCATATTCCTCTGTACACTATGTCCGGGAGCCTTGCCAAACAGTCCTCCCGTCGAGATCGCTATTTTGGCCTGGTTTATCTGAAAATCATCAGCTTCATCACCTTTCCCTGTAAAAAAGCTTATAATCCTTTCAATCCAGGTCAGTACCCTGTTATCTTCTTTTATAAGCCACAGCAACAGTGCAAAAAGCACGACAAAAACAACAGCCATCCCGATGTAGGCGATCAGATATTTAAAGGGAACTCCTCCTATGAACATTATCAGGATACAGATTCCGAAGATCATTACCGCAGTAGAGAGATTTTCGGGCATGATCAGTGCACAGATGGCGAACACCGGTATAATAAAGAATTTGGTGACAAGAACAAAATCATTAAGCTGGTTCTGGTATATTGACAGGGTCCTGGCCAGATAAATTACAAGTGCTACTTTTGCTATATCGGAAGTCTGTATCCTGAATCCGAAGAATTCGAGCCAGCGTGTCGCGTCATTGATCCTTACACCGAAAAAATATGTCAGTACCAATAATATTGCCGAGATTATAAGAGCAATTCCCGCGAGTTTTGAATAGATCCTGTAAGGAAGATAGTGAACCAGTACAATTACAGTCAGTCCGAAGGTCAGCATCAGGAACTGGCTCCGCAGAAAATATGTTGTATTTCCGCCATGGTTCCTGAAAGCCACATTCACTGAAGAGCTGTATACGGCAAGGAGAGAATAGATCATGAATATGGCGACTATTCCCCATATTGCCCTGTCGCCTTTAAATGTTTTTGTAAGCCATCCCTGCTGCATCTCTTTCTGTATTAAAGGTTTCTCACAGCTGCCTTGAACTGACGTCCCCTGTCCTCGTAATTCATGAAGAGATCGAAGCTGGCACAGGCGGGTGACAATAAGACAGTATCTCCTTTCTTTGCCAGGTAGTATGATGATCTCACTGCTTCTTCCATTGTTGCTGTCTCAATGATAGTGGGAACTTTATCCTTAAAAGCGTCAATAATCTTCTTATTGTCTTTCCCGAGGCATACCACAGCTTTAACCTTCTGTCTGACAACATGGAAGAGTTCCGAATAATCATTTCCCTTATCGATACCTCCGGCTATCCATACCACTGCAGTCTCCATACATTCAAGGGCATACCATGTTGAATTCACATTTGTTGCCTTTGAATCATTTATGAAGTTAATCCCGCTCACTTTGATTACCGGTTCCAGCCGGTGTTCCACACCCTGGAAATCAGCGAGACTCTGCCTGATCACATCCTTCCGGATGTTGAGCACTTTACCTGCAATGGCCGCAGCCATTGAATTGTAGGTGTTATGACGTCCTTTAAGCGCCAGTTCGTGAATGGTCATAAGCTTGGTGGTTTTATTATGGTAATCAATAATTAATTCATTGTTTTCAATAAAGGCTGTCATCTTCTCATTTAGCATGTCGGAAAAAGGAAGAAGTGTCATACCATATTCTTTTTTAGCCAGTTCCCGTTGAATAACCGGATCATCATTCCAGTAAATGAGAAAATCCGATTTGGTCTGGTTCCTGGTTATCCTGAACTTTGAATCAATATAATTCTGAAAATCATACCCGTATCTGTCAAGATGATCAGGGGTGATGTTCATTAATATTGCTATTTCAGCTTTGAAGTCAAACATATTATCAAGCTGAAAGCTGGAAAGTTCAATAACATAATAGTCGTGATGCCCCAGTGCGACTGACATTGCAAAGCTGTTTCCCACATTACCGGTCATCGAAACACTCCTGCCGGCTTTTAAAAGCATATGGTAAATAAGGTTCGTTACCGTCGTCTTTCCGTTGCTGCCGGTTATACAGATCTTGGTACCTGTTGTATATCGGGCTGCAAATTCAATTTCGGAAATAACAGGAATCCCCCTGCTCCTTATTTTCATAATGATGGGCGAATTTTCCCTGATCCCGGGACTTTTTATCACTTCGGAGGCTTCGAATATCGCAGCTTCGGTATGTTTGCCCTGTTCCCACATGATGTTATTCCTGTTCAGAACATTACGGTATTTCTCCTTTATTTCTCCGTAATCTGATACCAGTACATCAAATCCTTTCATGGCAGCCAGGACTGCAGCTCCTGTACCACTCTCACCTGCCCCCAGTATCACAAGTTTCTTTTTCATTCAATTATCTGATCTTTAAAGTCACAATGCTTATCACAGCAAGGATCAATCCCACGATCCAGAAACGTGTAACTATTTTCGGTTCCGGATATCCTTTTTTCTGATAATGATGATGAAGGGGAGCCATAAGGAATATCCTCCTTCCCTCCCCGTATTTTCTTTTTGTCCTCTTAAACCAGGATACCTGCATCACAACCGAGAGATTTTCGGCAAGGAATATTCCGCAGAGAACAGGTATAAGAAGCTCTTTTCTTATTACTATGGCAAAAACGGCAATAATGCCTCCAAGTGCAAGTGAACCGGTATCACCCATGAATACTTGTGCCGGAAATGAGTTATACCACAGGAATCCAATCGTTGCACCTATAAATGCACTGGCGAATATGACAAGTTCTTCCGATCTGGGGATGAACATAATTTTAAGATAATCGGCATAAATGAGGTTACTCGAAACATATGCCAGTATCCCCAGTGCTGCTCCTATAATGGCTGATGTACCGGTTGCCAGACCATCCAGTCCGTCGGTTATATTAGCTCCGTTTGAGACAGCCGTGAGGATGAAAATTATTATCATAATGTAGATGAACCATGTCCAGGGCTGTCTTTTCTCTTTATTAATGAAAGGTATAAGCCAGGAATAGTTAAACTCATTATTCTTGACAAAAGGAATTGTGGTTTTTGTCGATTTCCTTTCCATGGTGATCTCATTTTCAATCGAAACCGGAGTGACAGATTCTCTCAGCTCCCTTCTTTCACTTACAGAAAGTTCAGACAGACTTACTTTTTCAGCTATCATTACATCGTCACTGAAGCATAGAGTAACACCCACAATCACTCCGAGTATGATCTGACCGAGGATCTTGAATCTTCCTGCCAGACCTTCCTTGTTTTTTTTAAAAACCTTTATATAGTCATCCAGGAAACCTATCAGTCCGAGCCATACTGTTGTGATAAGCATCAGGATCACATATATATTGTCGAGCCTGGCGAAAAGCAGGGTCGGTATCATTATGGATGCAAGTATTATTATACCTCCCATCGAAGGTGTTCCCTGTTTTCTGTACTGGCCTTCCAGACCCAGATCTCTTACCACTTCTCCTGCCTGTTTTCTCTGAAGAAACTGAATTATGCTCTTTCCGATCATCATTGAAATGATCAGCGATGTAATCACGGCAGCAGCTGACCTGAAGGATATATAGCTGAATACTCCTGCACCCGGAACATTAAGTTTGTCGAGATATTCAAACAGATAGTATAGCATTCTTTAATTTTTTATTTATCCGATAAAGCCTTTCTTAACTCTTCCCTGTCGTCAAAATGATGTTTTACTCCGTTTATTTCCTGATAGGTTTCGTGCCCTTTACCTGCCACCAGTATCACATCACCGGGGTTGGCAAGCATAACCGCGGTTTTGATTGCTTCCCTCCTGTCACATATTCTCAGGGATCTTTTCTTCATTTCCGGACTAAGTCCTTCCTCCATATCATCGAGTATCTTTTCCGGATCCTCAGTTCTGGGATTATCCGACGTCAGTATGAGTTTTGTACTTCCTTCGGCAGAGATAGCGGCCATTTTTGGTCGTTTTGTACGGTCCCGGTCACCACCTGCCCCCACCACTGTTATCAGGCTTACATTGTTTTTACGTATCTTGTTCAGAGTACTTATGACATTCATCAGGGCATCGGGTGTATGTGCATAATCGACAATACCGGCAATTCCTTTTGAAGATCTTATCACTTCAAGTCTTCCTGCCACAGAGCTGAGGTCGCTCATTATTGTCAGTACGTCCCTGCTGCCGGCACCTAAAAGAACCGCAGCAGAATAAACTGCCAGAAGGTTCGATGCATTGTAATCACCGATAAATTTTGTCCACAGCTCTTCTCCCATTATCCGGAGGCCCATCCCCTGGAAACTTTGTTCGATTATACTGCACCTGAAATCAGCCATTCCCTTAACCGAAAATGTATAATGAACAGCCTTGCAGTTCTGAAGCATCACCATTCCGTTCCTGTCATCGGTATTTACTAGTGCAAAAGATTTAGCGGGAAGGGAATCAAACCAGTTTTTCTTTGCAGCCAGATATCTGTCAAATGTCTTGTGATAATCCAGGTGATCGTGTGTAAGATTGGTAAAAATGCCTCCTGCAAATTCAAGACCTGCAATTCGTTTCTGGTCTGAAGCATGTGAGCTTACTTCCATAAATGCATAGTCACATCCTTCAGCCACCATTTCACTCATTATCCTGTTAAGCTGAACAGGATCAGGAGTTGTATGAGTTGCTTCAAGCTCCCTGCCGGCGATATAATTACATACAGTGGAAAAGAGCCCGCACTTATAACCAAGCTGTGAAAAGACCTTGTAAAGAAGTGTGGCAATTGTAGTTTTTCCGTTCGTGCCTGTAACTCCTGTAAGTTTTAATGACGATGAAGGATTCCCGTAGAAATTTGAAGAAGCCATGCCAAGAGCACCGGCCGTATCGTCTGTCACTATCCAGCTTATGTTTTCATGCTGTTCCGGCGGAAGATGTTCACATATTACTGCATCGGCACCCGATGTTATTGCTGCGTCAATAAAAGCATGTCCGTCACTCTTTGATCCCTTTACCGCAACAAACAGAGAACCAGAAATGACTTTCCGGGAGTCAAATGCGACATTGCTTATCAGCCTTTTCCTGTCTCCGGAGAAGGATTTAATATCAATACCTTTTAATATTTCTTCAAGCCCGATCATACTACATATTCATTTCAAGAGAGACAACCTGTCCTTCAAAATATCTTGCACCGTGTTCCGGAGATTGTCTGAGCACTTTGCCTTTTCCGCTGAAGCGGACTCTGTAACCGGAATTCTCAAGAAGGTGGATTGCATCCCGGAGGCTCATACCCCTGACATCGGGGACCAGCCCTTTTGTTATATTCACACCAGCGTAGCTGATTGTATCACCGTTCTCCCTGGTTTTGACCCATTCGCCCCCGGATGTTTTTCTGAGTCTTACATCAAGTTTACCAAGTACGGTGTTTATATCATCACGATATCCGTTGCCTGCTTCAGGAGCATTTTGTGCAGTAATATTGCCTGAGAATTGTCTGAAATCCCTGTAAAAATTTGTTGCATAGATCCTGTCAGATATTTCCCTGAACACAGAACCGGCAACCTGGTTCCCGTAATAAACACCATTTGAGGGAGCATTAACCACGACAATACACGAATAAAGAGGGTTATCGGCAGGGAAATAACCTACAAAAGAAGCCTGATAAGATATGCCGGAGCCAGATCTGTAACCACCTTTCCCCTTTGCTATCTGAGCCGTACCTGTTTTGCCTGCAATCCTGTAATCGGCGTTTTTAAGATTTGTGGCTGTTCCGTTTTCAACGACACCTTCCATCATTTTTCTTACTTTTTTTATCGTTGACCTGGAAGCTATAGAGTTGATAATCACATCTGTATTATAACGCCTTAATTCTGTTCCGTTCCTTGTAATTGCGGTCACAAAGCGTGGTCTTACCATCTTCCCGTCGTTTGCCACTGCATTGTAAAATGTAAGTATCTGTAAAGGAGTCATCTGGACCTCATAACCATGAGACATCATTGGCAGTGAAATACCTGACCACATTTTTTCTCCGGGATATCTTATAAGAGGTTCTCCCTCTCCTTTTATCTGTAATCCTAGTTTTTGATTCAGCTTCATTGCACAGAGTCTGTCTACAAAATCCCGTGGTCTGTCGCCGTACAGACTCGTGATCAGTTTTGAGGTTCCCACATTCGATGATTTCTCAAATACCTCTTTCACAGTCAGCTTGCCATATCCATCCTCCTTTGTGTCACGTATCACTTTATCATAGAACTTAACACTTCCCTTTCCTGTATCAACAACATCGCCTGTATCAATAATTCCTTCCTCGAGTGCAGCCATAATTACGGGAAGCTTGAATGTTGATCCCGGTTCAGTGCTTTCGCCCACAGCGTAATTATAACTCTCGTGATATTTTCCGTCGCTTCCCTGCTCAAGATTTGCGATTGCTCTGATATCACCTGTAGCAACTTCCATTACAACAGCACAGCCATGATGGGCATTATGCTTTCTCAGCTGGTTTGTGAGTGCTGTTGTTGCCACATCCTGAAGGTCGATATCTATTGTTGTTACAACATCATTACCATCGCGTGAATTGATCGAGCCGGCACCTTCTACCGTTATCCAGTCACCTCCTGTAAGGCGTTGCCTGACTGCCACGCCATTTTTTCCTGCAAGCTCTTTATCGAATGCACCTTCTATACCCACCCTGTTTCCCTCTTTCCCAAGGTTCAGGTAACCTATCGTACGTGCGGCCAGTTCACTGTTTGGCAATATCCTCTGTGTCTCAGGCTGTGCTATCAGTCCGCCTTTGTACCTGCCTTCCCTGAATATCGGAAGCTCCCTTAGTTTCTTCAGAGTTTCATAGTCCACTCTCCTTTTAATCAGGAAATAGCGGTCTCCCCGCTTGCGTGCACTGCTTATTGCGGTTTTCCATCCGGCAGCTGTCCTCACACCCAGATACTTTGCGAGTCCGGCTGAGAGACCATTAATTCCGGCAGACCATGTCTCTGCAGACATTCCGGTACTCTTTGTGTCCATATAAATGGTGTAATATGGTACTGAACTGGCCAGAAGCCGGCCGTCATAAGCAAGAATATCTCCTCTGTCGGCAGGTACTTCGGTTGTTTTGAAAACATATTTTTCACCCATGGCCGACCATTTACCATGCTCTATTGTCTGCAGTACCAGAATACGAATGAGGATGGCCAGAGCAATAATTGCCAGTGTAAAATATAAAATACCGCCACGGTATACTATTTCGTCTCTTACAGCCATCTTTCCTAGTTATCGACAATCAGTTTAAATGCCGGGACTTTAAGTTCTTCCAGGTCGAGTCCTCTTTCCCTTACCATTTTGTAAACTTCCGATTGCCGGCTTATGAACATCAGTTCTGCCGAAGTGGAAAGAGATTCTGCTCTCAATTCCCTTACTTCAGTCTGTATCTGATTTATATCACGTGTCATCTTTTCTGCATGGAACCTGTTTGCTATATATATAGCCGCAAGCAGGGTTATCAGCATTACATACCAGATATTCTTAAATATTATCCTGGCAGTTAATCCGCCACTTATAAGTTCCTTTATAAAACTGCCCGTTGAAACCTTTTTGCTATTCTCCTTTTTCCCGTTTTCCATTCTTCAAAGCTTTTCAGCGATACGTAATCTTGCACTTCTGGCCCTGCTGTTGGCTGCGATCTCATCTTTCCCGGGAACAATTCCCTTTCGGTTTATCAGCCTGAAAGGGACCTGCGGATTACCATAAAAATCTTTCTTTCCGATACCTTCAAAATTACCCGAACGCATAAAGTTCTTCACTATCCTGTCTTCAAGGGAATGATATGTAATGACCACAAGCCTTCCTCCACTGTTAAGCATGGGTAAAGCCTGAAGCAGCATTTCCTTAAGATTCTCTATCTCATGATTGACAGCTATTCTTAAAGCCTGAAATACTTTTGCATAGAACTTATTTTCCTGGCCTGAGGGAACAAAGGATTTCAAAACCGTGACAAGGTCTCCTGTCCTCTGAAAAGGTTTCTGCTTTCTTGCCTTTACGATTTCCCTGGCTATGCTTCTTGAATTAGCCAGTTCACCATATTCATAAAATATATCAGCCAGATCTGTTTCTTCACTCTTTTTCAAAATATCAGCTGCAGTCATGCTGCCTCCCCTGTTCATCCTCATATCAAGAGGTGCATTGAATCTGAAAGAAAAACCTCTTTCCGGTTCATCGAACTGATGAAAAGAAACACCAAGATCAGCGATCAGTCCGTCGAAATTCTCGATTCCGATAAATCTGAGATTGTTCCTCAGGAACCTGAAATTCTGGTTAAGGAATGTAAACCGTTTATCAGACGGGATATTGGCAATGGCTTCATCATCCTGGTCAAATGCAATGAGCCTTCCGTTTTCAAGACGTTTAAGTATCTCCCCTGAATGACCTCCTCCTCCGAAGGTAACATCAACATAAATTCCGTCGGGACGGATATTGAGCCCATCGATACATTGTTCCGGCATGGCAGGGATATGATAGACCATGATCACTATTCATTACTGTTACCACCCAATATATCTTCAGCCAGATTTGCCAGTTCTTCACCGGGAATATCCGTTTTATGATAATTCTCTGCAGCCCATATCTCAATCCTGCCTTCCTGCCCGGCAAGAATCACATCCCTGTCAGCTCCGATCATATCAAGTAATCGTTTCGGCAGAAGGAACCGATTATTGCTGTCCAGCTCCAGTTCAGCCATCCCCTTGAAATAGTTTCTCAGAAAATTATTATGTGCGCGATTATATGGATTGATTTTTTTTCGTATCTTTTCCAGTTGTCTGTTCCAGTCATCAAGAGAATAAAGTACCAGACAGTTGTCGAAAATATCTTTACGAACTATAAAATGATCCCGCGCATCAGGAGGCATCTGCTTTTTAAATGCCATCGGAAGAATGATCCTTCCCTTGACATCTACCTTGCAATAATTTTCACCGATAAAGGTGGCCATGACTTTACATAATCTCAATCAGGATGCTAAAATATAAATAAATCTCCACTTTCCCCCACTTTCCCCCACTTTTTTAATTAAGTTTGTTAATAACTTTTATTAAAGCTGTTGAACATGGCCTCAAATGAGGCCTTGTTCAATCAAAAAAAGTTATTAACAATGCTCGTCATTTTAAAAATTATAATTTTGTACATTTTACAACCGGAATGAATATGAACGATCCCGCAGAAAAAGGTACTGTATTGCAGATAGATGTGGAAAAAGTGCTGGCAGCGAAAAATCCTTCACTTGCCAGAACAATACCATCTTTTGTGATAAGATATCTGAGGAGGATAATACATCAGGATGAGATTAACACTCTCATCAGTGAGAACGTTCATCTGAGAGATGCAAAGTTCGTTGAAGCCATTCTGAAGTGTATGAGTACAAGCTACAGGGTTTTTGGCAGTGAGAATATACCGGCTGCGGGAAGATATATTTTCGTTTCAAATCATCCTCTCGGGGGGCTTGACGGACTTGTTTTCATAAATGAACTGTCAAAATACTACACCGATATTAAATTCCCTGTAAATGACATACTTCTGAATCTAACGAATCTCTCAGGCATTTTCCTGCCTGTGAACAAGCATGGTTCTCAGGCCAGGGAGGCAATACGTAAGCTTGAGGAAGCTTATGCTTCCGGCAGCCAGATACTTTATTTCCCTGCAGGACTTTGCTCCAGAAAGAAGCATGGGAAAATTAATGATCTTATCTGGCATAAAAGTTTCATTACCAAAGCCATCCAGCATAAAAGGGATATTGTCCCGGCTTTCTTTTCCGGCAGAAATTCCAATTTCTTCTATAATCTGGCCAACATAAGGACTCTTCTTGGTTTAAAGGCGAACATTGAAATGCTCTATCTGCCAGATGAAATGTTCAGACAGAAAGGGAAGGATATCACTCTTATTTTTGGAAAAACAATACCATGGCAGACCTTTGATCACACAAAAACTCCGGAAGAATGGGCAGAATGGGTAAAATCAAGATCCTATGAACTGCAATCATTCATACCCCGGTAACAACGAATAAAAAAAATTCTAACTTGCAACCTTTTCCCGGATATTTCGAATTTATACATAACAAAATGGAACCTGTCGTTGAACGATTGCCCCTGGATCAGATAATTGCCGAGCTTACAAAAGAAAGGTTCCTTCGAAAGACAAACAACGCAAGTAATGAGGTATATGTTTTTGACAATAACGATTCACCTGTTCTGATGCATGAAGTCGGAAGGGTTCGTGAGATCACCTTTCGTCATGCAGGAGGAGGAACCGGCCATTCTATCGACATTGACAAATTCGACACTGCAAAGGAAGATCCTCAGAAACAGCTTATTGTCTGGGATCCTGAGAACAGGGAGATTATAGGTGGTTACAGGTTTTACTTCCCTCCCAAAGGTTGCACAAATTGTGATATAACAAAACTGGCTTCTTCAGATTATTTTACCTTCTCTTCAAGATTCCTGAACAAATATTATCCGCATCTGATGGAACTGGGACGCTCATTTGTTCATCCCGAATATCAGTCAACTTCAAGAGGCAGGAAGAGTCTTTTTGCACTCGATAATCTATGGGACGGCCTGGGTGCTCTTTTCATTGATAACCATCATATTAAATATCTTTTCGGGAAAGTGACAATGTATACTCATTTCAATCAGAATGCCAGGAATATGATACTTTATTTCCTCAAAAAGCATTTTGATGATCCTGACAGGCTTGTTACTCCGATAGTACCGGCTGATATTGATATCCATGAGGATGAAATGAAAAAATTGTTCACTGCACGGAGGTACAAGGATAATTACAGGATACTTTCTTCAGAAGTAAGAAGACTTGGGGAAACGATACCTCCACTGATAAATGCCTATATGAATCTTTCACCCACAATGCGGACCTTCGGCACTTTCATAAATAATAAATTCGGGAATGTTGAAGAAACAGGCATTATGATAACCCTCCGGGATATTTATGTTGAAAAGATAAACAGGCACCTTGCGTCCTACAAGAAGGATTTTCTGATCACCTGGTTTTCGCACGATACTCAGTAAGCTCTGCTATCCCTGCCCTCAATATAGTTTATAAAAGACCTGTTTGCCACCTTGTTACCTCCCGGTGTAGGATAATTCCCGGTAAAATACCAGTCTCCTGTGTGCATCGGGCATGCTGTATGAAGTCCTTCAACAGACTGAAATACTATTTCTATTCCGGCATTTATATCCTCCGACCGGAGCATGGATGAGATTTTTCCCGATATCTCTTCAGGGGAGAAAGGTTTGTATATTTCCTTAACAAGGTTCCTGATCTCCTCAAGAGGTTTCGTCAGTTCCTTTTTAGCCTCCTCATATATCATATAAGGAAGGGATTCTCTTCCTGTCTCCCTGAGAAGTTCAATTGCTGCCCTGAAAGCGATAAGATCTCCGAGCTTTGCCATATCGATCCCATAACAATCAGGATATCTTATCTGGGGAGAAGAAGAGACGATCACTATCTTTACCGGATCCAGCCTGTCAAGTATCCTTATAATACTTTTTTTAAGAGTCGTACCTCTTACAATGGAATCATCTATAACCACAAGCTTGTCAATACCTCTTCTAATTACCCCGTAAGTAACATCATAAACATGTTCAACAAGATCATCCCTTGTTTTATCCTGGGTAATGAATGTTCTCAGTTTGGCATCTTTCACGGCAATTTTTTCCACCCTGGGCCTGTGATTGATTATTCCGGCAAGCTTCTCCTTTGTCATGTTCTTACCATTTGCCTCAATGGCTTCGATCTTTGCCTGGTTGAGATAATCTTCAACACCCTTTATCAAACCATAGAAAGCACTTTCTGCCGTATTCGGAATATATGAGAATACTGTATTATCAATATCATAATTTACAGCTTCAAGTACCGGATATGTCAGAAGTTCTCCCAGTTTTTTCCTTTCCCGGTATATAGCTTTGTCAGTACCACGGGAGAAATAGATCCTTTCAAATGAACACTTTCCCGGTCTGGCTTCATCCTGAATTTTTTCCATTGAAATATTACCGTCTGCTTTTATTATTAAGGCATGAGCAGGCGGCAGTTCATCCACTTTACCGGCTTTTACATTGAAGATGGTCTGAATTACCGGACGTTCCGAAGTAACTACTGCTACCTCGTCGTCAATATAGTAATATGCGGGTCTTATCCCGGCCGGATCTCTCAGAACGAAACTGTCGCCGCTACCTGTCATCCCTGCCATGGCATAACCTCCATCCCAGTTACGGCTTGCTTTCCTCAGGACGGCAGCAAGGTTGATCTCCCTGTCGGCATTTAAAGCTGACTCTTTCTTTGAGAATCCCTCATCCCTGTAGTACCTGTATAGCCTTTCATGCTCTTCATCAAGCCGGTGACCCACATTCTCAAGAATGGTAACCGTATCAGAGAAATCTATCGGATTTTGCCCGATATCAACCAGGTAATCAAAAACCTCCCTGACGTTTGTAAGGTTGAAATTTCCGGCCATTACAAGATTTCTTGATCTCCAGTTGTTTTCACGGCTTACCGGATGAACATAATCGATCTTGTAATTGCCATAAGTACCATAGCGGAGATGTCCCAGATAGATATCACAAATAAAGGGGACATTATTTTTTATATAATCCTGATCATTTAAATTCTCCCCATCATGCTTCAGAGACCTTTCAATATCCTGATAAATCAGGCTGAAAATCTCTTTTATAGGTTCGTCCTTGTCTGACCGGTGCCGGAAAATATATCTGTTCCCCGGAGGCACATTAAGCTTTATCCCTGCAATTCCTGCACCGTCCTGTCCGCGGTTATGCTGTTTTTCCATCATCAGGTATATTTTCCTGAGTCCGTAATCCCAGCTTCCGTATTTTTCAAAAAAGTAGCCTGAGGGCTTGCGCAGGCGGAGTAGCGCAATACCACATTCGTGTTTTATAAGATCGCTCATTGTTCTTTCCGGCTTAATCCGGGATAATTAATTACCGCAGGGACATGGTAGGCATTGGGAAATACCCTTCGTATATCCATCAGGTCCTTGTAAAGTTCAGTCTTTGTCCTGTAATTACCCACTCTTACCATAAAATAACCCGGTTCCTGATATTCGGCATATGAAACAATACCGGGGAATTTATTTATGAATTCAGCCCGTGCACGCGCAGACTCTTCCCTGGCATTTCTTACAGAGCTGTAATAGATCTGTATCCTGTAACCCTGAATGCCCTGCGAACCATCCACCGTCCTGATCCTGCCGTTTGCCATTATCGACCTGCTTATAAGAGAATCAATTGCCCTGTCCTGATGAATTGTAATAGTTCCCGAACTCTTTTCATCAGTCCTCTTCATAAGATCCGAGGTTCTTATGAAACCCTGCGATCTGCAGAGATCTGCTGTAAATGAGAATATTAATATTAATATCAGTATTTTTCTTACCATCCGGTATGTTTAACGGACAAATGTACAATTTAGTTTACAACATTATTCAAGTGCTTCGGCAAGTTCGTCGGTCATTTCAAGATTATGGTAAACATTCTGGATATCATCGTCATCTTCAAGAACTTCAATGAATTTAAGAACTTTTTTTGCCGAATCAACATCAAGCTTCTTTGTGTCGTTCGGTATCCTTTTCAGCCTTGATTCTTCCGGTTCTATTCCCAGTTCGTTTAATTTCCTGCTTACATTTCCGAAATCTTCCTTGGGACAAGTTATTGTTATGGTTTCTTCATCGGCTTCAAAATCCTCTGCTCCTGCGTCAATCATTTCAAGTTCCAGATCTTCAAGCGATAATCCTTCGTTTTTAATTGTAAAGATCCCCTTTCTGTCAAAGACATAGCTGAGAGAACCGTTTGTACCCAGGTTACCACCGAATTTATTAAATGCCGATCTTACCGAAGCTACTGTCCTGTTATTATTGTCAGTCAGGCATTCAACAAACACAGCGATCCCGTGAGGTGCATATCCTTCATATGTTGATTCAACATAATGTTCCGCATCAGAGCCGACCGCTTTCTTAATGGCCCGTTCAATGTTGTCTTTAGGCATGTTAGCACCTTTGGCGTTCTGAATTGCCAGCCTGAGCCTGGAATTGGAATCAGGATCACCACCGCCTTCCCTTGCCGAAATGATTATTTCCTTTATGATCTTTGTAAAGATCTTTCCTCTCCTGGCATCAGCTGCACCCTTCTTTCTCTTGATTGTTGACCATTTACTGTGACCTGACATACAATACGTTTTAAAGTTACCGGATGCAAAATTAAATATTTCTTTAATACGTCATTCACGTTATTTACTTTTGTAGTCCGATTTATTTATAAGGAGTGAGAGATGAGCGATGAGGAGTGAGCGGTGAGAGATGAGGAGTGAGCGGTGAGAGATGAGGGGTGAGCGATGAGAGGTGAGGGATGATCCCTGAGCCCTGTGCCCTGTGCCCTGAGCTCTGAGCCCTCTGCCCTGAGCAACGGAATATATTAAAATGAAAATGTATAAAAACCTGTATATCGAAACATATGGTTGTCAGATGAATATAGCTGACAGCGAGGTTATTGCCTCAATTCTTTCGGAAAGCGGTTTTAAAACGGAAGAGGAAATGAGCAGAGCGGATCTGATATTGATAAATACCTGCTCGATAAGGGAAAATGCCGAACAGCGGATATGGAACAGGCTAAAGGAAATAAGACACCTGAAAAAGACAAACAGGAAGCTGATTGTAGGTCTTACCGGATGTATGGCTGAACGCCTGAGGGAAAAACTGCTTGAAGCAGAAGATCTTATTGATATAGTTGCCGGTCCCGACACTTACCGTGATCTGCCTTCACTTATTGAGAAAGCAGAAGAAGGAAGAAAAGCAGTCAATGTTCAGCTTTCCCGCTGTGAAACCTATGCCGATATCAATCCCTTACACTATGAGGGCAATGGAATTTCAGCCTTTGTCTCCATTATGAGAGGTTGTAACAATATGTGCTCCTATTGCATAGTACCCTATGTAAGAGGAGCCGAACGAAGCCGCGATCCTGATTCGATACTGAACGAAGTAAAAATGCTTTTTGATTCAGGGTACAGGGAAGTTACTCTCCTCGGACAGAATGTTGATTCCTACAGATGGACAGCAGAAAAAGAAAATACGGAATTCCATACACTGATACAAAAGGTGGCGGAAATAAATCCGCTTCTGAGGGTAAGGTTCACAACATCACATCCAAAGGACATCTCTGAAGATCTCCTGAATACAATTGCTGCTTATAATAATATCTGCAGACATATTCACCTTCCGGTTCAAAGCGGAAGCAGCCGGATCCTGAAACTTATGAACCGTGAATATACACGGGAAGAATATATGGCACGTATCGGATCAATAAGGAGGATCATTCCGGATTGTTCGGTCTCAACTGACATAATAACAGGATTCTGCTCCGAGACTGATGAGGATCACAATGAGACACTTTCCCTTATGAAATGGGCAGGATTTGATTTTGCATATATGTTCCGGTACAGCGAAAGACCCGGAACAAGAGCAGCAAGAAAACTAAAAGATGATGTTCCCGAAGAAATAAAAATAAAAAGACTTAATGAGATAATCTCTTTACAGAATACCCTTTCCGGAAAATCAAAGAAAAAAGATCTTGGCAGAGTTTTTGAAGTACTTATTGAAGGTTATTCAAAAAGATCTGATGAATTTCTTGCGGGACGTACCTCACAGAATAAGGTAGTGGTATTCCCGGCGGAAGATAAAAAGAAGGGAGATTATGTCAATGTGATAATAGAAAAATGCACATCGGCAACACTTAAAGGCAGGATGATTTAACAATATTTTTTAGGAAATAAACCGGTTTCGGCTTAAATTGCAGCAATTACAGTACAGAGTGAAATGAAGTTCCGTTTAATTATTATCCTTACCCTGGTATTAATTACCGGAAATTACCTGACGGCATCCTATACAGGTAAAAAGATCATCATATCCGGAACAGTAACCGACGGGAACAATAAACCTGTTCCTAACGTATTCATAACGATTGACGGAAAGATAACAAATACAGTAACCGATGAAAAAGGTTTTTACAGGATAAGGGTGTCTCCGGGATCACAGAAAATAGGATTCTCGACCATCTGGGTACAGGGAGCTGAAGAACTGATAGATGGAAGAACCAGTATAAACCATACACTTAGTATTCCTGTCCCGGCGAATAAAAAAACAACCCCCGAAACAAATAAACCAGTTGATCCTTCCACATCATTAAATGATAAAATAAGCACAAACAAAAATTATATAATCTACAATAATATTTACGAACTGCTTCAGGGAGAATTTCCTACTCTTATCATAAAAGGAAAGACAATTCTGGTGCCGGGATCGGTATCAATGAAACTAAGTACAGAACCGCTTCTGATCGTTGACGGAATTGAGGCAAACAGCATTGACAATATAATCCCGGCAATGGTAAAATCAGTTCAGCTGCTTAAAGGCAGTTCAGCATCAATTTATGGAATGAAAGGTGCTAACGGAGTTATATTGATAAACTTAATGGGGACTACAAATAATAACATAAAGAAGTAAATTTTAAAAATATGGCTATGATTTACAGATTTGTAATGGTGATATTAATTTCACTGTTCGTAATGCCGGGACTTGAAGGCCAGGATAAGGCCAGGAAGTTCTTTGTCACAGGCACTGTGACCGATTCCAGGGATCTTCCCGTTCAGGGAGCGATGATCCTTATTGACAATATATCCACCAATAAGGTAACTGACAAAAATGGATTTTTTAAAGTCAAAGTATCTCCAGGTGCCGGGGTAATATCGGCTTTTACCACCTCTGCCGGAATGGGTGAGGCAATGATTGACGGTGAGACCGTACTGAAAATAAAGCTAAGAGGGATCTCTTCAGCAGTACAAACGGAAAATAAGACCGGTTCTGAAGAACAGATAAACATAGGTTACGGAACGGTGGCCAGAAAGGATCTGACAACATCTGTAAACAGTATACAGAATGTCAACTCCAAATATGCTGCTTATTCAAATATTTATGATGTTTTGAAGGGAACAGTTCCCGGGGTTCAGGTTAGTGGGACCAAAATAACGATAAGGGGACCTTCATCCATAAATTTAACCAGTGATCCCTTGCTTATAGTTGATGGTGCCGAAGTACAATCCCTTGATAATATTCAACCTTTAATGGTCGAATCAATTGAGGTTCTGAAAGGTTCAGCAGCATCTATTTACGGTACCAGGGGGGCGAACGGAGTAATTCTGATAAAACTTATCGGTGCAGATACCAGAAAATAGTATCATTCCTTACTTCCCTTATTGATATCTATCATCAGTTCCTTTAACTGCTTTTCTGATACCGGGGCAGGAGTATCCAGCATTACATCCCTGCCGGAATTATTTTTCGGAAAAGCAATAAAATCACGGATTGAGTCCTGTCCTCCGAATATGGCCACCATTCTGTCAAATCCGAAGGCTATTCCTCCATGAGGCGGGGCACCGTATCTGAAAGCATTCATCAGGAATCCGAATTGCATTGATGCTTCTTCTTCGGTAAATCCCAGGGTCTTTAACATCAGTTTTTGCAGTGAAGCATCATGTATCCTTACTGATCCCCCTCCTATTTCAACTCCGTTTATAACCAGATCATAGGCATTTGCCTTTACTGCAGCCGGATCAGTCTCCATAAGCGATATATCTTCCGGTCGCGGAGAAGTAAAAGGATGATGCATTGCAAAAAAACGCTTTTCTTCTTCATTCCATTCAAGCAGAGGAAAATCCACAACCCATAAAGGTTTATAAACATCCTTATTTCTTAATCCCAGCCTGTTCCCCATTTCAAGCCGGAGGACGGACAGGGCCGGTAGTATTTTATTCTTATCTCCTGACATTACCAGAATAAGATCCCCTTTTGTGGCTTTCATTTTTTCCGTCCACATGGCCAGATCTTCAGTTGTATAGTACTTGTCGACTGATGATTTCAGAGAACCGTCTTCTCCATATCTTAATGAGACCAGCCCTTTTGCGCCTACCTGGGGTTTTGTTACAAAATCAGTCAGTTCATCAAGTTGTTTCCGCGAATAACCTGCACAACCCTGAATACATATTGCACCTGTATATTCTGAATTATCAAATACAGAAAAACCATGCCCCTGTACAATACCGGTTAGATCCCTGATCTCCATACCAAAACGCAGGTCCGGTTTATCAGTACCGTATGATTCCATTGCTTCATCATAGGACAATCTCCGGAATGGTTCATTAAAATCAATAGCTTTTACTTTCCTGAAAAGATGTTTAACAAGACCTTCGAAAGTATTTAGTATATCATCTCTCGTCACAAAGGACATTTCACAGTCAATCTGGGTAAATTCCGGTTGTCTGTCAGCCCTCAGGTCTTCATCCCTGAAACATCTTACAATCTGGAAATACCTGTCGAATCCGGAAACCATTAACAGCTGTTTAAGAGTCTGCGGTGACTGTGGAAGTGCGTAAAATGTACCCGGTTGCAACCTGCTCGGAACTATGAAATCGCGGGCACCTTCCGGAGTCGATTTAATCAGGAAGGGTGTTTCAATTTCCAGAAATCCTTTAGCATCAAGGTAACTTCGAACCTCCTGTGCCATCCTGTGACGCAGTATCAGATTATTCTTAACGGATGGCCTCCGGAGATCCAGATAACGGTATCTCATCCTGAGCTCATCACCACCATCGGTTTCCTCCTCAATGGTAAACGGAGGAATATCACTCGGATTCAGTACAGTCAGATCCTTAACATCGATCTCTATTTCTCCGGTCGGAATTCTGAGATTCTTATTGCTCCGTTCCCGTACTTCCCCGGTAACCTGTATAACATATTCCCTTCCCAGTTTACGTGCCTGCTGGCATAGCGAAGGATTGGTTTCCATATTAAAGACAAGCTGGGTAATTCCATACCTGTCACGCAGATCAACAAATGTCATACCTCCGAGATCCCTCGATTTCTGGATCCATCCGCACAATGTGACCTCTTTTCCCTTATCTTTTATCTGAAGCTCTCCGCATGTATTTGTCCGGTACATATTTACCTTTTTAAAAATTTCAGCAAAAATAAGAAAATTTGAGTATTGACTGAATTTTAATACTTTTAAAGAAGATATGGAAATATATGCAGGTCAACAGACATGAACAATTTATGAGGGCTGCGCTTGAAGAAGCATATAAAGCCTTTGAAAAGGATGAAGTACCGGTTGGGGCTGTGGTTGTCTGTAATGAGCTGATTATTGCACGGGCCCACAATCTTACCGAAACACTTAACGACGCTACCGCTCATGCCGAGATGCAGGCTATAACTGCTGCTGCAAACTGGCTCGGAGGCAAATACCTGAGCGGATGTACCATCTATGTCACTGTCGAACCATGTGCAATGTGTGCAGCTGCAATGGGCTGGAGCCAGATTTCCGGTCTGGTTTACGGAACTCCGGATATAAAGAAAGGCTATACGATGATTTCCGGAAAATTACTTCATCCCAGATCTGCAGTAACCAAAGGTATTCTTGAAAAAGAATGCAGTGATATTATGGTAAGGTTCTTTAAGAAAAAAAGATTAAGTTTATAAAAAATTCATCAGGAATGACATTCGATAATACAAAACAAATAATCAGTATCAGGATAAAACTGTTCATTGCCACTGTCCTGATCCTCACGTATCTTGCAGTCGTTTATCTGATAAAACTCATAAAATTTCCTGTTCTCGGACTGGGTGATGTGGCCTGGACAATAATACTGATCAGCATATATCTGATAGTCTTTTTCATCCCCGTGATCCTTAATTACCAGTTCGTTTCATATTCAGATGACGATGACAATATTGTCCTGAAATATTTCAATGCCAGAATGGCAGGTGGCAAAAAGAATTCAATGAAGATATATAAAACTGCTTTTGCAGGATATAAAACCGGATCAAGGCTTTTCGGACTTGACAAGAGCATTATACTGTTTCAGAAAGTTGGCCAGGGGATAGCCAAATACCCGCCGGTTCATATAAGTGCTTTAAGTAAAGATCAGAGGAATAAGCTGATCCGGGCTCTTAATGAACTTCTGCCCAAATCCTGAGCAAACGGCAGGAACATGAGTTAAATCATTTTTAATGAGGAAACTATGTCTCAGTTTTGTATCAAATAACAAATTGGCAGTAAACAGTTGGCAGTTGGCAGGAAGAACCATTTGCCAACTGCCTTTTGCCAACTGCCAACTATTGAAATTGAGGGTGCTCTTTGCCAACTGCCAGATGCTGACTGCCAGCTTATAAATTGAATAATTATAATTAACCGGATCGTAGAAAACTAACTAAATATTTACAAGATGAATGTTGACAAAATAATGAACAACCTCGAGAAGAAGCATCCCGGCGAGGTTGAATATCTCCAGGCTGTAAGGGAGGTGCTTGAATCTATTGAGGAAGTTTATAATGAAAATCCTCAGTTCGAATCGGCCAATATCATTGAACGTATTATTGAACCCGATCGTGTACTTCTGTTTAAAGTTCCATGGGTTGATGATGAAGGGAATGTGAAAGTTAATCTCGGATACAGGATTCAGTTCAACAATGCAATTGGTCCGTATAAAGGCGGACTTCGCTTCCACCCGAGCGTTAATCTTTCAATCCTTAAGTTCCTTGGATTTGAACAGATATTTAAAAATGCCCTGACTACTCTTCCCATGGGGGGAGGTAAAGGCGGATCCGATTTTGATCCAAAAGGAAAATCAAATGCGGAAGTAATGAGATTCTGCCAGTCATTCATGCTTGAACTATGGAAATACATCGGTCCGGAAACTGATGTACCGGCAGGAGATATAGGTGTCGGCGGAAGGGAAATTGGCTTTCTGTACGGAATGTATAAGCGGCTCAGTTGTGATCATACAGGTGTTCTCACAGGAAAAGGTATAAACTGGGGAGGTTCGCTTATAAGGCCGGAAGCAACAGGATTTGGCGGAATCTATTTCGTTCAGGAAATGCTGGCAAAAAGGAAGGAGACAATCTCAGGCAAGACGATTTCGATTTCGGGTTTCGGAAATGTGGCCTGGGGGGCAGCACTCAAGGCAACAGAACTGGGAGCCAAAGTTGTGACCATTTCGGGACCTGATGGCTATATATATGATCCCGAAGGAATTTCAGGGAAAAAGATTGAATATATGCTGGAACTGCGCTCATCAAACCAGGATATTGTCAAACCCTATTCATATGTATTTGAAGGTACCGAATTCCATCAGGGGAAAAGACCATGGGAGGTTAAAGTCGATATTGCCCTTCCCTGCGCAACTCAGAACGAGCTTAACGGAGAAGATGCAAAAAGACTTATCGAAAACGGTGTACTCATGGTTGCAGAAATATCAAATATGGGATGCACACCTGAAGCTGTGGAGGAATTCAATAAGAAAAGAATACTTTTTGCACCAGGTAAAGCTGTAAATGCAGGCGGTGTTGCAACTTCAGGACTGGAGATGACACAAAATGCCATGAAAATGAGATGGAACCAGCAGGAAGTGGATGGAAGGCTTCATGAGATCATGCGTAATATCCACGAACAATGCGTTAAATACGGGAAACAGGGTGATGGATATATCGATTATGTTAAAGGAGCCAATATTGCCGGATTCCTGAAAGTGGCAAACTCAATGCTGGATATGGGAGTAATATAATAAATTCACACGAACTAACCTCCTTTGAATCCCCATCTCTGCTATCTCAAAGAGGGGGATTTTTTTTGCTGATCCTTTCAACATTTATTATATTTACAATTCTCATTTCGCTGTATATGCCTGAAAATATCCCACTGAAGCATAAAATTGCTTTAGGCCTTATTCCCGGAATAGGTGATATAAACGCAAGGAAACTTGTTTCACATCTCGGAAGCGTCGAAGCTGTTTTCCTGTTTTGTGCGAAAGACACCCAAAATTAAGTTAACCGGATCATGTCGAT